>JANNKI010000451.1:0-3922 GCA_031396225.1 bacterium
GGCGCGGCATCAGCGCGGCGACCTGGAGCTTTTGCCACCACCGGCGGCGACACGAACGGGCGTGGTCGGCGACGCCGGCACGGCGCGCCGCGAGCTGCCGCGGGCGGGTGCGTGGTGGCGCGCGATCGTGTCGGCGAACGCTCGGAACCACGGGCGCGAGTCGTGCGCGAGTCGTGCGGTCCGGGGCCGGCTTCCGGGTGGTACTGGCACGAGAGCACCGGGAGTGTTCGATGCACCATGCCCTCGAGTGTGCCGTCGTTGCCACTGAAGTGCGTCAACTCGAACTCGCCCGCGGGCAGCGTGTCGGCGTCCACCATGAAGCCGTGGTTCTGGCTCGTCACCTCGACCACACCATTGCGCCGGTCGATCACGGGATGGTTCGCGCCGCGGTGGCCGAACTTGAGTTTGCGCGTGGTCGCGCCGAACGCGAGCCCCAGCAACTGGTGGCCGAGGCAGATGCCAAACGTCGGCAGCTTGAGCGCAAGCTCGTGCGCCGTCTCGATGGCGAAGTCCAACGGTTCGGGATCCCCGGGGCCGTTCGAGAGCAACACGCCGGCGGGCTCGAGCGCCAGCACGGCCGCGGCCGGGGTGCGCGCCGTCACCACGCGCACGCGAAAGCCCTCCGCGCGCAGCCGCCGCAGGATGCTGTACTTGACGCCGAAGTCGACCACCACCACCAGCGGCTTGTCGCGGTCGGCCACGGGTTCGCTCGCCACCGGCCCCGCCGCGCCCCACCAGTAGGGCTCGACACACGTGACAACGTCGGCCAGCGCCAGCCCTTCCATGCGCGGGCTCCTGCGCGCCTTCTCCACCAGCTCGGCCGCATTCGTGCTGAGTGTGGAGAGACAGCCGCGCATCGTGCCCGCGTCGCGCAGGTGGCGCGTGAGCGCGCGCGTGTCCACACCCGAGAGCCCTGGCAGCCCCTGCTCGGTGAGCAACGCATCGAGCGTGCCGGAGGCACGCCAATTCGAAGGCACCTCGCACAGGTCGCGGCACACCATCCCCTGCGCTCGGAGCCCGCTGCTCTCCCAGTCCTCGTCGTTCACGCCGTAATTGCCGATGAGCGGGTAGGTGAATGTGAGGATCTGGCCGCAGTAGGAGGGGTCCGAGAGCACCTCCTGGTAGCCGCTCATGGCGGTGTTGAACACCACCTCCCCCGTGGTCTCGGCCGCGGCTCCGTGCGCGTCGCCCTTCCACACGCGTCCGTCCTCCAGCGCCAGCATGGCCTCGCGGCGCTTCATCGCACGGCCTCCTGCGTCACGGGACGCTCGAACGCGACGCCGTCCGCCACGTGCGTGACGCGGCCTTCGAGCATCGTGACGAGCACGCGGCCCTTCAGCCGCCAGCCCGCGAACGGCGTGTTGCGGCCCTTCGTGTGGAACGCCTCGGGATCCACCACCCACTCCGCGGCGGGGTCGAACAGCACCAGGTCCGCCTGCGAGCCGGGCGCGAGTGTGACCTCGGGCAGGCCGAACACGCGCCGCGGCGCGTCGGTCCACAACTCCACGGCGCGCCCGAGCGTGAGGTGCCCGGGTTGGACCAGGTAGGTGAGCGTGAGCGCCAGCGCGGTCTCCAGGCCCACGATGCCGAACGGCGCGTCGGTGAACGGGCGCGACTTCTCGTCGGCCGTGTGCGGCGCATGATCGGTGGTGAAGCAGTCGACGGTGCCGTCCACGATGGCCGCGATGCACGCCGCGCGATCGTCCTCGGAGCGGACCGGCGGGTTCATCTTGGCGTGCGTGTCGTAGTCGCCCACGGACTCGTCGGTGAGCACCCAGTAGTGCGGGCAGGTCTCCCCGGTCACGGCGAGCCCTCTGCGTTTCGCATCGCGAAGCGCGTCGAAAGACGCGCTGTGCGAAAGATGGGCCAGGTGAACGCGGCCGCCGGTCAGCTCGGCCAGGTCGGCGTCGCGGCGGCACATCACGCTCTCGGCCGCACCCGGGATGCCGCGCAGCCCGAGGCGGGTGGCGGTGAAGCCCTCGTGCATCACGCCGTCGCCCTTCAAGGCGGGATCTTCCTCGTGGCAGATGATCGGCAGCCTGGTGGGCCGCGCGTACTCGAGGGCGCGGCGCATGACCGCGGCATCCGTCACCGGGTGGCCGTCGTCGCTGAACGCCACTGCGCCGGCGCGAGCGAGTGCCTCGAGCGGTGCGAGCTGCTCGCCCTTCTGCCCCACCGTGACCGCGGCGATCGGCAGCACGTTGCAATGCCCGGCGGCCTCGCCGCGGCGACGCACCCACTCCACCCACGCCGCGGTGTCCACCACCGGGTCGGTGTTGGGCATGCACGCGATGCTGGTGAACCCGCCCGCGGCCGCGGCGCGCGTGCCCGTCTCGATCGTCTCCTTGGCCGACTGGCCCGGCTCGCGCAGGTGCACGTGCAGGTCGGTGAACCCCGGCGCCACCACGGCGCCTCTTGCGTCGAACACGCGCGCGTGGGCACCCGGGTGCCTGGGCGCCGGCACCACGACGCCGTCCTCCACCGCGAGCGTCATGCGCTCACCGGTGCGCCAGTGGGTGACGTTGGTGAACAGGGTCAGTGCGCTCATCGAGCTGCGACCCGCGCGGTGAAGCCGTGCGGGCGGCGCACCGCGTCGGCGCAGCGCTGGAGCACGGCGCAGCGCACCGCCACGCCGTTCGCCACCTGCGCCAGGATGCGCGAGCGCGGTCCGTCGGCCACCTCGTGCGCCAACTCCACGCCGCGATTGACCGGGCCCGGGTGCATGACCACCGCGTGTGGCGCCATCAAGGCCACGCGCTCGGGCGTGAGTCCCCAGAGCCGCGCGTATTCGCCGAGCGAGGGCAGCAGGCCTTTCTCCATGCGTTCGCTCTGGATGCGCAACGCCATCACCGCGTCCGCTCCGGCAAGGGCATCCTCCAGCGAGTCCGACACGTCGCAGCCCAGCTTTTCGACGGCGATCGGCATGAGCGTCGAGGGCCCGCACACGGTGACGCTCGCCCCGAGTGTGCCGAGCGCGAAGATCGCCGAGCGTGCCACGCGCGAGTGCGCGATGTCGCCCACGATGGCGAGCCGGCGACCCTCGAACCGGCCATCCCACGCATCTTGCAGCGTGAGCAGATCGAGCAGCCCCTGGGTGGGGTGCTCGTGCATGCCGTCGCCCGCGTTCACCACCCCCATGGTGGCGAGCTCACGCGCGAGCCACGCCGGCGCGCCCGACGACGGATGCCGCACCACCACCAGCGCCGCGCCCATGGCCTCGAAGAGCCGCACGGTGTCGAGCAGTGTCTCGCCCTTGTTGAGCGAGCTCGCGGCACTCGAGAACACCACCGTGTTGGCCCCGAGCCGCTGCGCCGCGATCTCGAACGACGTGCGCGTGCGGGTGGAGTCCTCGATGAACGCGAGCACCACGGTGACGCCGGCGAGGTCGGGCCGGTTCGGCTCGCCTCCGGCGAGCCACTCGCGCTCGCGCGCCGAATCGGCGAGCAGTGCCAGCAGCGCGTCCCGCGACAGCCCCTCGAGCCCGAGGAAGTGGCGCAGGTCGGCGGCCGGCGAGCCACCCGGCGGCGGTGTCGTGGCGGGCGCGCCGAACGTGCGCGTCGCGGGGGACTGGGCGCCAGCGGCGGAAGACGGAGAGGTAGAAAAAATCCCGGCGCCAGTGGGCGTCGGGGCATGCGCGATCACGTCAGCTGTCATGGCACCGGTCTCCTGGCGGACTCTCAGGACCGCCTTAAGGGGTGGAGTTCTGGCACGAACCGGCGAGGAATGTAGGGGATGCGAGGGGCGGGTTCAAGTCGTGCGGGGGGAAAGTGAAGCCCCGCAAAATTTGCACCCTGGGTTCAAATTTGCGAGCGCTCTGAGTTTCGCATGGCCCGATCGGTCGCGCTGCGTCAGCCTGGGGTGCTCGCGACCTGCGCTGACCGGCGCACGCCCCTCGGCGCCAGGCTCGACACCGCGAACTTCA
>JANNKI010000459.1:0-9076 GCA_031396225.1 bacterium
TGCCGTTCACCGTGCCCTCGGCCCACGCGTTCATCTTGAGCGCGGCCGGGTTCGAGCAGAGATACGTGCGCACGGTGTAGGTGCGGCCGTCACGGGCCGGGCCCTCCACGCGGGCGCTGGCGCCACCGGCGAGCGCGGCGGGGGCGAGGGCCGCGAGAATCAGGGCGGCGGTGACGAGACTGCGGACTGACTGCGTCATGGTGTCCTCCTTGGGCGATTCGTCGCGCCGGGCGAGGTTCCCGTGCGCTTCGTACAGGAGTCGCGCGGCGGCGGGTGAGTGTTAGCGACGGCGCCGCAGGCCCGTCAGCGCCCGAACAGTTTCTTGCCGGGGCCCGCCCGCCAGTCTTTCGCCGGCCCCATGCCGATCGCCCCCCACCAGGCGTCGAGCGCCGCGGGTTCCAACGCCAGCACACGCGCCAGCGGGATCCCGCCGGGCACCTCGATCAGTGCCGCGATGCGCCGCGCCACGCGTTCGCGTTCGGGCCCGGTGACGCGCGGCAGCAGGTGCCACAGCGTGATCGCATCACTCGCCGAGGCCTCGGCGAGCACCGTGTCGAGCACGGCGGTCGCGCGGTCGGGCTGATCGTAGGACGCGAGTGCCGCGAGAAAACCGTCCGAAGCATAGTTGCGCCGCGGGAGCCCCGCGCCCGCGGGCGAGAGCGGGCACCACGCGCCGGCGGGCACGAATGACTCCCGCCCGTCGTCGCCGAACACCACGCGACCGGAGGTCACCTCGAGGCGGCCCGCGCCTTCGCGGTCCACGGACAACGTGTAGGCGCAGCCCAGGTCGGTGGCCACGCCGACCGGTGTTTCCACCACGAATTGTCGCGGCGGCGCCACGATGCTGGCGTGCAGCGTGCCGTGGTCCAGCGCCAGTCGCCGCTCGCCGCGCTCACCCGGCACGCGACGCAGCACGCTGCCGGGTTCCAGGTCCACGCGACCGAGCCCCTTCACGAAGAGCCGCGCGCGCGACACTTCGTCCGTGGCGAGCGCGCCGCCAAGCGCCACCTGGCCGCGGAACGAAAGTCCGCGCAACTCGGGTTGGCCCGTCAGCACCTCCACGCGCCACGCGTCGCGCACCAACCACTGGCCGGCAAGCGCCACCAGCAGCAGCACGGCCGCGGCGGCCCACACCAAAACGGCCGGCGAGCGGCTCGACGAGCGCACGCCATCCCAGTCGGGCTCTCCCGGCAGTGGCAAGCGCGTCAGCGCGGCCTCGAGCCGCCCCAGGTCCTCGGGCAGGGGGCCGCGGCCCGTCCAGAGGGCGTCGTCGTCGTCACGCATGAGCGTCACCCCTCCCCAATCTTTCGCGCAACAGCGCCACGCCGCGATGCAGGTTCACGCGCACCGACCCATGCGTGAGCCCCGTGCGCGCGGCGATCTCGGGGCCCGAAAGGCCGGCCACGAAACGCAACAGCAGCGTCTCGCGATAGGCCTCGGGCAGCGAGGCGATCGCGGCGAGCGCCTGGTGCGCGGTGGTGCGGGTGGTCGAAGCATCATCGTATGTGGCCTCCTGCCCGGAGTGTTCCACGAATGTCGCCTCTTCGAGCGGCACGGTATCGCGGCGGCGGCGGCGCCAGTCGGCGGCGCGGCGGCGGGCGATGGTGGCGAGCCACGGCGCGAACGCTCCATCGTCGCGCAGTGTCTCCAGCCGACTCATCGCCACCAGGAACACGTCCTGCACCAGATCGGCCACGCTGTCGGGTGCCACTCGTGCGAGCACAACGGCTTGCACCATGCGCGCGTGCCGCCGATACAGCGCCCCGAACGCGGCGCGGTCGCCCCGTCGGGCCGCGGCCACGAGCGGGTCATCGTGCGGCTCGGCAGGGTCAGTCGCGCCAGGCATCGGCGGCTGGCTCCACGCCAACGGCGCTGCGGGTGACGGTCAGGTGCTCGTCTCCGTGCGGGCCCCGCCGCCGGCGACGGAACGCTGCAATGGAAAGACGCGCCATGGCCAGGGAGTGTTAGCGCGGGCCGCTGAGCGAGTCGGCAAGCGGGGGCTCGGGGCCCACAGGCTCGGTCGAAGGGGGCGTATCGGGCGTGGAGTCGGACCGGGACGGGCCCGGCTGGGGCCCCAGCGAATCCGTGGTCGGCGGGGCTGGCAGGCCGAACAGTGTCGAGTCCACCGCTGGGGCCGGCGCCTCGCTCGGCAGGCCGAGCGTGGTCCGGTACTCGCCCTCGCTCATGGCGCCGCGCTGCCGCAGTCGGCCGGCGATCAGGCGGATGCGGTTCTGGATGCGCCGGTTGGGATCCGTCGGCGAATAACGGCGCGGATTGATGATGACGGCCGCCAGTCGCACGGCCTGGCCCGCGTCGAGCGAGCCCGCGCCCACGCCGAACCAGTGGCGGGCCGCGGCGTCGGCGCCGTACACGCCGTCGCCCCACTCGATGGTGTTCAAGTAGAGCTCGAGTATGCGCCGCTTGGTGAGCGCCCGCTCCAGACGAACGGCCAGGATCATCTCCTCGAACTTCCGCCATGGCGTCTGCGACGTGCTCAACCACAGGTTCTTCGCGAGCTGCTGCGTGATCGTGCTGCCACCGCGCACGACGCGTCGCTCGCGCAGGTTGCGACGCGCCGAGTGACGGATCTCGTTCCAGTCGAAGCCCTCGTGCGAGAAGAAGCGCGCATCCTCGGCCACGAGCACGGCATCGCGCAGGCGGGGCGAGATGCGCTCGAGCGGCACCCAGTGGCGCGCTTCGTGGTACGGGCGGGCTTTGGCAAGCGCCTCGCGCTGGCGCTGCTTCATGATCGCGCTACGCTCGGGTGCACCTCGCGCGAGCGCGCTCACGTCGATCGGACCCACGCGCACCAATGCCACCACGCCGAGCACCGCGACGAGTCCGAGCAGCACGGCCACCACGCGCAGGGCCATGCGCAACGTCAGGCTCCCGGCGTGGGGGACACGACCACCATGGTCATGTCGTCGCTCTGGGCCGCGCTTCCGCGAAACCGGCTGACGTCGTCGTAAACGCGATCCAGCATGGCGGTGCCGGAGCCATGCCCCGATTCGCGCCACAGCTCGTCCAGCCGCTCTTCACCGTACTCCTGGTGGAACGTGTCCATGGCCTCGGAGATGCCATCGCTGAACAGCAAAAGCGCATCGCCCGGCGCGAATCGCGTCTCGGCCTCGTCGTAGGTTGCCCCGTCGAACAGGCCCAGTGGGACGCCGCCCGTCTCGAGCGCGGCTAGCTCGCCCGAGGCTCGCCGGATGCGCGGGTAGTTGTGGCCCGCATTCACGAAGCGCAGGTGCCCACGTGCGTGGTCCAGCTCGGCATAGAAGAACGTCACGAACTTTCCCGCGGCCGAGGAACGCACCACGGCGGTGTTCAGCCGCTCCACGAGTGCCCTGGGCGAGTGCTGCCCATCGGCGAATGCGCGCATGGTGCTCGCCACGGTCGAGACCAGCAACGCCGCCGGCACGCCCTTGCCCGCCACGTCGGCGATGACCAGCGCGGCGCGGTCGGCGTCCAGGGTGAAGAAGTCATAGAGATCCCCACCCACCTGCCTGGCGGGTACGAGCCGCCCTTCCACGTTCCAGCGTCCCAGCGACAGCGGCGCGTCTGGCACCAGCCGCATCTGGATGTCGCGCGCCACGAGGAGTTCCTTCTCGAGCGCCTCTTTTTCCAGCTCCAGGCGCCTGCGTGCCTCGGCCTCGGCGCGCAGGCGTGCCTTCTCGATCACGCTCGCCGAGTGGCTGGCGACGATGCCCAGCATCTGCACGTCGTGTCGCGACCACTCGCGGCCGGGCTGCGAGTTGCTCACGGCGATCATCCCAGTGATGCGGCCGTCCACCTTGAGGGGCAACGCCAGCACGGCGCGCACCGGTGTCTGCACGTTCTTGATCCCGGGAAAGCGCGGGTCCGACAGAAGATCCGCGCTCGCCAGCTCGCCCGGCTGCGACAGGAGGAAGCCCATGACCGACGCCTTCACGGCCGGCGCCCACGTGCTGGTGCCCGCCTCGATTCCGGCGCGGCGATTGTCGAAGATCAGGGTCTGCGCCACGTTCCCGCCAATGGTAAGCAACTTGATGCTGCACTCCTCGGCGCCCAGCAGCCGGGACGTCTTGTGCACGAGCCAGTCGAGGATGGGCTGCAGCTCCGACTGCTCGGCCACCACGTCGCAGAGCTCGGAGATGAACTCGAGCTCGCTCTGGGGGAGCGCGTTCGGCGACGTCTGGGAGGGCGGCAATTGGGTCATGGAGGCCTCGAGAGGGGTTGGGATGTGACACGAGCGTAACCTCGCGCTCGGCATTGGGGAAGGGCCGCCGCTCTCAAGGAGTGGCCGGGGAGCGCCGATGCCCGGGCATGGCGACCTCTGCATTCCCGCCCCGGCGGCTGGCGGCGGACCTGTTGCGATTCGCGCGGACCCTGGCGTCGGGGACTCTGCTCGTGCTGCTCCTCACGAGCGCGGCCGAGGCCACGTGGCCCCGCGCTTCCCCCGGGAGCTGGATGGTCGTGGAGAGTTGGAACCATGAGTTGGGCGAGCGAAAGGTAGCGCGCGTCACCACGACGCTCGTACGACGCCAAGCCGGCGTGTCATGGTTCGAGCATCGGAACGCGGCAGGAGCGCACTGGCTCGATACCGACGGCCGCAGCGCGAACGACGCGGGTACCGCCGCCGCGGACCGGACGCGCGAGCGGTTGTTGGCCACCACGACGCTGCGGCTGGACGGCCGACCGGTGAACTGTCGCGTGGTTCTTACCGAGGTGAGCACCGTGCCCTTTCATGGCGGGCACGCCGTGCGCGAGTGGGTGTCGCGTCACAAGCGCTGGGAGGCCGTGGACAGCGCGCTCAGCGTGCGCGTGCTCAAGGTGGCGGACCTGGGCATCGAGACCCGCTATCGCGACGGGAGCCGGGAGCGCACACGCGGGCTGTGGACCGAAACCGTGCGCACGCTGCACGACCGCGTGCGCGTCCGCGGGCGGTCCTATGACTGCTGGGTCGTGACGCGCAAGGTGCTCACCGACACAGGAGCATTCGCCGAGCGGACCACCACCTGGCGGTTCGACGGCACGCCGGCGGGCTGGGTCAAGCGGCTCACCGAGACGCGCGACCCGCGCACCGGGGCGATGACGCGCACCGAGCAGCGCGTGGTGGACTTCCGCTACCACTGAGCTCGAGTACGCGGGCGGCGACCTGAACGTCCTGGGCCCGGCGGTCGTCACCGGCACGCACGCGAGTTGTTGGGGACGCGTGAAGCAGCTGTATTGTCAGCTGCGCCGCGCGTCCGCTGAGTCAGGAATCCAGCCCGCGTGCCACGAACCGCGCTATGCTGGGGTCGGAGGCCCCGACCTATGCTGATCATTTCTCAAGTCGAGTCCGAGGCTCAGATCGCGGCAGTCCAGGAGCTGCTTCGCGAGTACACGACCTGGGCACTCACCCTTGGAGCCGAAAGCGAGGACGCGCCGACGTTCCAGGGGCTGGAGCAGGAGCTGGCGACACTGCCGGGCATCTACGCGCCACCCGTGGGGCGTCTTCTCCTGGCGACGAACGATGGGCAGCCGGCCGGGTGCGTGTGCCTCAAGGGACACGACGCTGGGACGTGCGAGCTCAAGCGCCTCTACGTGCGCTCGGCGTTTCGAGGACTGAACATCGGCGGGCGATTGGTCGGTACGCTGCTCGAGGAGGCGCGCCGGGCCGGTTACCAGCGCATCGTGCTGGACAGCTATCACTCGATGAAGTCGGCACATGCGATCTATCAGGCGGCGGGGTTCAGGAGGGTCGAGGCTCCGGGTGATTTCCCCGAGGCACTCAAGCCGCTCGTCGTGTTCATGGAGTGCGACCTCGCGGCAAGCCGCTGAAGAAACCCACTCGGCTCAGATCCGGGCTCCGCGCCGCCGTGACGACGAATACGACGGCGCGGAGCCCGATTCGCTGGCTCAACGCTCGCCGCTCGCCTGCTGCATGTTCTTGCCGATCGTCTCTTCGAGGAACGCCGCGGCCCGTTCGTTGAAGTAGATGCGGTTGTCCAGCTTGGCGAAGCCGTGGCCTTCGTCCGGCGCGATGAACACGCGGGGGTTCCGGCCCTTCTCCTTGAGGGCGGCCGCGATCTGCATGGCCTCCTCGACCGGCACGCGCGGGTCGTTGAACCCGTGTGCGATGAACATGGGCACCTGGATCTTCTCCACCTTGTTCAGGCTCGACACGCTCTCCAGGAACTCGCGGTCCGAGAGCGGGCCGTACTCGACCTCGCGCAGCGCGCGGCGATAGCCGCTCGTCCGCTCGAGGAACGTGCGCAGATTCACGATGCCGACCACGTTCACGGACGCTCCGAACAGGCGCTCCTTCCGCTCGCCGCGCTCGACCCGCTCCTGGTCCTCGACGATGCACGCAACCGACATGAACCCGCCGTACGAGCCGCCAAATGTCGCGATGCGGCCGGGCAGGGCGTAGCCGCTGCGCACCAGCCACTCGGCCGCGTCCACCCCGTCGCGCACGCTGTCCCAGCGCTTCTTGTAGTCGTCGAGCATCTGGAACTCACGCCCATAGCCGGTGCTGCCGCGCACGTTGGGCTTGAGGATGCCGAAGCCGCGTGTGAGCAGGTACTGGTCGGCCGCACTGAATCCCGGGCGATGCTGCGCCTCGGGGCCGCCGTGGTAGTTGACGATGAACGGTACCGGCGTGCCCTTCTGGTATCCGGGCGGCAGGAACACGAACGCCGAGATCTCGCGCCCGTCGAACGCCTTGTAGGTCACGAGCTCCGGCAGCGAGAAACCCGCGAAGTCGATGCCCTGGTCCTCGGTCCACGTGAGCTGGCGCGTGACGTGGTCCTCGGAGCGCTTGGCGGTCCTCGACAGCGTCGTCGCGAACGCCGTGCTCGGGCGCCGCGCGTTGCTCAGCGTCCAGATCAGCGTCCCCTTGCGGAAGCTCGAGCCGCCGAGCACGCCCTTCTCGGTCGTGGGCGCGGGCAGCGGCTTGAGATCAGGGAGCGTATACAGGTAGGGCGTGCTGTAGCCACCCTCGTTGACCACCGCGATCAGGTGCTCACGCTCGTCGTCGAGCGACGCGCCATCCAACTCCCAGTTCGCAAGGCTCGGCAACGGCTCGCGCACCGCCCCGGACTTGAGATCGCGCTGGAAGAGGCGCGCCCGGCCGTCCTTCCAGTCCGAGATGATCAACACGGCTCGCTCGCCCGGCATGTAGCCCACCACCTCGCAGGCAGCCGTGCCACCCTTGGGGCGGATCGTGAGGTCGGTGCGCCTGCCGGTCGCGGTGTCGAGTTCGTAGATCTCGGAGTGGGAGGCAGACACGTCGTGCGTGATGAGCAGCCGCTTGCCATCCTTCGTGACATCGCCCGCGCCCCAGGAGCCCTTCTCACCCAGGATCTTCGTCGCCTTGGCCGACGCGAAGTCCCAGCGATAGAGATAGAAGTCCTCGGGGCTCTCGTCGTTCGCCGAGTAGACGATGGCCGAGCCATCTCGGTACCACACGTTCAGCCGCGCCTGCACCTTGGGGTTCGACAGGATCGGGGAGGTCGCGGCGCCCGGGGCGGATGCGGGGTCGAGCAGTGTGAGCTGCGTGTTCTCGTTGCCGCCGCGTGCGTGCATGAGGACGACACGCTTGCCCTCGGGTGAGAGCGAGAACGCCGCGAGCCCGTCCGGGAAGTCGGTGAGCCGGGTCACTGTCACCTCGCCCGGGGCGTAGGTGGGGTTCGTCGAATTCTTCGGCACCAAGCGGTAGAGCTGGAACACACCGTCCGGCCAGTCGCGGTAGAGCAGAGAGCCGTCGGGGAGCATGGAGGGTGCGGAGGGGGTGCGGATCTTGAGGAACTGTTGGATCGTGGGCTTGGCCGCGTCGGCTGTTGCCGGCGCGAACAAGCCCGCGCACGTCAGCACCACGACCAGGGCGAGGACCGCGCTCGCGAAGGGGCGTCGCATGAAGCACTCCTGTTCTCGGGGGGCGTCGGCTCACCGCCGTCGCACCGACGCGTGGGTGGGTCGTCCGCGCGAGGGCTCGACCAGGCGCCCTCGCTTCGACATCTCGGATGATGCCGGGAGACTAGCCTTTTCATGGCGAATCCGAAACGGCTTCCCGCCTGCCCCTGGAGCTTTATCTTGCTGCCCCGCGCGCACGGGGCCTATAGTCGCGCGTTCCCACCGCCAGCTTCACGCCCTGCCGAGGGTCCGAGCCATGAGCACCTCCACGCTTCCGACCTACCAGAACCTGCGCATCGAGCGCCGGGACGCGGTCACGATCCTGTTCGTGAACCGGCCAGAGGTGCTGAACGCCATCAACCGAGCGACCCTGGCCGAGATCGGCGAGGCCACGCGCGCGTTCATCGCCGACCCCACGCAGGGGGCGCTGATCGTGACGGGCAGCGGGGAGAAGGCGTTCATCTCGGGCGCCGACATCAACGAGCTGGCGCCGTTGGGCCCGGCGGCCGCCGAGGACATCTCGCGCTTCGGGCAAGCCGTGGTGGATCAGCTGGAGCGGAGCCCCAAGCCGGTCATTGCGGCGGTCAACGGCTACGCATTCGGCGGCGGCTGCGAACTGGCGCTGGCCTGCCACATGCGGCTCGCGTCCGAGAACGCGGTGCTCGGGCTGCCCGAGGTGAAGCTGGGCATCATCCCCGGCTATGGCGGCACGCAGCGCCTGCCGCGGCTCGTGGGTCCCGGCCGCGCACTCGAGCTGATCCTGTCGGCGCGAAACGTGAAGGCCGAAGAGGCCGAGCGCATCGGCCTCGTCAACCGCGTGGTGCCGCAGACCGAACTACTGCCCGAAGCGGTCAAGCTGGCGCAGGCGATCCTCAAGAACGGCCCGCTCGCGGTGGAGGCAGCACTCGAGTGTGTGGTGCGTGGCATGCAGCTGCCGCTGGACCAGGGCCTGCGCTTCGAGAGCGGACGCTTCGGCATCCTCGCCTCGAGCGAGGACATGCACGAAGGACTACAAGCCTTCCTCGACAAGCGCCCCGCCGACTTCAAGCGGCAGTAAGTACCAAGGAGAACCCATGGACGTGGTGCGCGAGGACCTGATCCCGATGGTGGTATCGCTGGTGTTGGGCACGTTGGTGGGGCTCGAGCGCCAGATGGGCCGCAAGCCCGCGGGGCTCCGCACGCACGTGCTGGTCTGCCTCGG
>JANNKI010000469.1:0-2817 GCA_031396225.1 bacterium
TCTGGCCGCCCAGCTGCACGATCACGCCCATGGGCTTCTCGAGGTCCACGATGTTCAACACGTCCTCGGTGGTGAGCGGCTCGAAGTAGAGCCGGGTCGAGACGTCGTAGTCGGTGCTCACGGTTTCGGGGTTCGAGTTCACGAGCAGCACGTCGAAGCCGCGGGACTTCAACTCGAGCGCTGCCTGCACGCAGCAGTAGTCGAACTCGAGCCCCTGCCCGATGCGGTTGGGCCCGGAGCCGATGATGAGCACGCGCGGCCGGGTGGAGTCGGGCACCTCGCACTCGTCCTCGTACGTGGAATAGAAGTAGGGCGTCTCGGCCTGGAACTCGGCGCCGCACGTGTCCACCGCCTTCATCACCGGCACGATCCCCGCGTTGATCCGATGGCGGCGCACCTCGGTCTCTTTGAGTCCCATGCGCGCGCCGAGGTGGCGGTCCGAGAATCCGAAACGCTTGGCGCGGCGCACGAGGGCGTCGTCCCAGCGCGCGCCGCGGAGCCCGCGGTCGAAGTCCGTGATGCGCTTCATCTGGTGCAGGAACCAGGGGTCGATGCCGGTGACCTCGGCGAGGATTTCCGGCCGCTGGCCCGCGGCCAGCAGCCGGAACACGTCCCGCAGCCGCTCCGGAGACGGCTCGCGCAGTGTGTGCTGCAGCGCTTCCAGGTCGGCCGGGGCCGCCGGGTCGGGCAGCGTGTCGCCACCCGTCTCGAGCGCGCGCCAGCCCTTCATGAGGGCCTCGGGGAACGTGCGCCCGATGGCCATGACCTCGCCCACGGACTTCATGCGCGTGCCGAGCCGGCGGTCGGTGACGCGGAACTTCTCGAACGCCCAGCGCGGGATCTTCACAACGCAGTAGTCGAGCGACGGCTCGAAGCACGCGGGCGTCTGCTTCGTGATGTCGTTGGGGATCTCGTCCAGCGTGAGCCCGGCCGCCAGCATGGCCGAGATCTTGGCGATCGGGAACCCGGTCGCCTTGGAGGCGAGCGCGGACGAACGCGACACGCGCGGGTTCATCTCGATCACGCGCATCTCGCCGTTGCCCGGGTGCACGGCGAACTGGATGTTGCAGCCGCCCGCCTCGATCTTGATCGCACGGATGATGCGGATCGCCGCGTCGCGCATGGCTTGGTAACAGCGGTCCGAGAGCGTCTGCGCCGGCGCCACGGTGATGGAGTCGCCGGTGTGCACCCCCATGGGGTCGAAGTTCTCGATGGAGCACACGATCACCACGTTGTCGTGGCTGTCGCGCATGACCTCCAGCTCGAACTCCTTCCAACCCAGCAGGCCCTCCTCGATCAGGATGCCGCTGTTGGGACTTGCCGCGATACCCACGCGCGCCGCCTCGCGCAGGTGGCGGCGGTCGAGCACCAGCCCCGACCCCTGGCCGCCCAGCGTGAACGACGAACGGATGACGAGCGGGTAGCCCAGTTGCTCGCCCAGCGCCACGGCGTCGGCCACGGTGGTGGCGTAGCCGCTCCTGGGGAGCAGCATGCCCGCCTTCTCCATGGCTTTCTTGAACAGGTCGCGGTCCTCGGCCGTCTCGATGGCCTCGAGTGAGGCGCCGATCAATCTGACGCCGTATCTCTCGAGCACGCCGGAGTGGGCGAGTGCGACCGCCAGGTTCAACGCGGTCTGGCCGCCGAGCGTGGGCAGCAGCGCGTCGGGCCGCTCCTTCTCGATGATGCGCGCGGCGATCTCGGGGATGAGCGGCTCGACGTAGGTGTGATCCGCGAACTCCGGGTCGGTCATGATCGTGGCCGGATTGGAGTTCAGCAGCACCACTTCGTAGCCCAGCGCCTTCAGCGCCCTGCAGCCCTGCGTGCCGGAGTAGTCGAACTCGCACGCCTGCCCGATCACGATCGGCCCGGCGCCGATCACCATGATCTTCTGGATGTCGGTGCGGCGCGGCATCAGCGCGGCGACCTGGAGCGTTTGCCGCCTCCGGCGGCGACTCGAGCGGGCGTTGTCGGCGGCGTTGGCACGGCGCGCCGCGAGCTGCCGCGGACGGGTGCGTGGTGGCGTGCGATGGTGTCGGCGAACGCTCGGAACCACGGGCGCGAGTCGTGCGGTCCGGGGCCGGCTTCCGGGTGGTACTGGCACGAGAGCACCGGGAGTGTTCGATGCAACATGCCCTCGAGTGTGCCGTCGTTGCCACTGAAGTGCGTCAACTCGAACTCGCCCGCGGGCAGCGTGTCGGCGTCCACCATGAAGCCGTGGTTCTGGCTCGTCACTTCGACCACACCATTGCGCCGGTCGATCACGGGATGGTTCGCGCCGCGGTGGCCGAACTTGAGTTTGCGCGTGGTCGCGCCGAACGCGAGCCCCAGCAACTGGTGGCCGAGGCAGATCCCAAACGTCGGCAGCTTGAGCGCAAGCTCGTGCGCCGTCTCGATGGCGAAGTCCAACGGTTCGGGATCCCCGGGGCCGTTCGAGAGCAACACGCCGGCCGGCTCGAGTGCGAGCACGGCCGCGGCCGGGGTGCGCGCCGTCACCACGCGCACGCGAAAGCCCTCCGCGCGCAGCCGCCGCAGGATGCTGTACTTGACGCCGAAATCGACCACCACCACCAGCGGCTTGTCGCGGTCGGCCACGGGCTCGTTGGCCACCGGCCCCGCCGCGCCCCACCAGTAGGGTTCGACACACGTGACAACGTCGGCGAGGGCGAGCCCCTCCATGCGCGGGCTCTTGCGCGCCTTCTCCACCAGCTCGGCCGCATTCGTGCTGAGCGTGGAGAGGCAGCCGCGCATCGTGCCCGCATCGCGCAGGTGGCGCGTGAGCGCGCGCGTGTCCACACCCGAGAGCCCTGGCAGCCCCTG
>JANNKI010000494.1:0-10731 GCA_031396225.1 bacterium
ATCATGCCGGTCATCGTGGGCGCCCCCGGCCCGCCCGTCAATGGCACGCCGGGCACGGGAGTCTCGCGAGCGTCTTGTTGCTCCGAACCTGGTCACCTGAGCCCTGCCTCCGGGAGCGGTCGAGGAGTAGTCTTGCCTCGGCACTCGGGCGCATTCTCCGCCCGCACCACTCCGCCCCCAGGAGGGCGACGACTCGAAAGGAGAGCCGTCATGCTCACAGGCCGCCGGCGCGGATGGCGCCTGCTGTCCGCCGTGTTCCTCATGCCGTCGATCGCGCACGCTGCCGCGAGCTTCGTGGTCTTCGACGGCAAGCCGGGTTCGCCCAACGACACGCTGACCTACCTCTACAACATCTCTCACGATGGAAAGTACGTGGTCGGCGAGTCCGTGTTCCACGGCGGTCCCCACGGCGAGGGCGGGTATGCCGATCGCACCGGCGCCGGCTGGATCGTGCATCGCCTCGGCACCCTCCCCAGCGACGAACCGCCCTACGGCCCTGCCTACGATGTGGCGGCGAACGCCTCGAGGATCGTGGGGTTCGCCAACGCGGGTTCCCCGACGCTCGATGTGCCCACTTCGTTCAGTCCTCCGGGTGGGCCACTCACCGTGTTGGGCATGTTCCCGGGAGACAAGGTGGGTGAAGCGCGAGGAGTCAATGTGAATGGCTCGCTCCTCGTCGGGTGGGGACTCACGGAACGGACGAGTCGGTTCGGCTCGGCGGACCCCTATCGCCATGCGCTGCTCTGGAGCGCGTGTTCCTGCCCTTCCTGAACGGCCTGACGGCGTGCTCTCGGGCCAGCGACGTGGACGGGGCGGGTCAGACGGTCGTGGGGTTCAGCGGCATCTACGGAGAGTCGCACGCGGTCCTCTGGGGACTGAGGCATCCCTCCGGGAACTACGAGATCGCCGACCTCGGGGTCCTCGCGGGCTTCGAGGCCTCCGGCGCGCTAGTTCCCGCCCTTCGACGTATGCACGATGCGCCCGGTCGCGCCGACCGCCCAGCCGCGCAACGCGTCCACGAACCACACGTCGTTGAGCCCCAGCGTCGAGTTCGAGACCTGGGGAGCCCACACGGAACCCCCGCTGAGCGTCTTGAGCACAAGCCCCTGGCCATTCGACCCCACCGCGTAGCCGACGCTGCCGTCCACCATCTGCAGGCCTTCCACGTTGTTCGTGGCGCCGAACGAGCTGAGCACCCAGTTGAGCGAGTCCGGCGTGGGAACCGTGAACGCGTTCACGCCCTGGCCGCCGCCCGCCCACGCCAGCGTGTTGGAGCGGCGCCACACCGCGCGCAGCGGCAGTGCGGTGAGCGACGGCTGCACGATGTACCAGCTGCGCCCGCCGTCGTGCGTGCCCACGATCACGCCGCCCTCGCCCACCGCCCAGCCGTGGGTCGTGTCGCTGAATGACACACTGTGCAACTGTTGCGCCGTCGGGTTCACCTTGCTCCACGAGGCGCCGCCATCCGCCGTGCGCAGGATGGCGCCGTTGGCACCCACCACCCAGCCGTGCGCCGTGTCGGCGAAGCACACGCCATGCAGGTTCTCGCTGGCCGCGACGTTCGTGAGCCGCGTCCACGACGTGCCGCGGTTGCGCGTGCGCATGACCGTGCCGCCGTTGCCCACGGCGAACCCGGTCAGCCCCGTCGTGAACCACACGTCGTGCAGCGGGAACGCCGTGCTGCTTGCCTGTGCTCCCCAGTTGGCCCCGGCGTTGTCGGTGTGCACGATGGTGCCCGCGTCGCCCACGGCCCAGCCATCGCGGCCGTCGGGCTGGAAGAACACGCCGTTCAGGTTGTTCACCGTACCGCTCGGCTGGACGTACCAGCCGTTCTGCACGTACACCACCACCGTCGCCGTGTCGGCGAAGCCGCCAGCCGCGGCATACAGCGACGCCACGCCTTCGCCCATCGCGGTCACCCGTCCGCTGCGCGACACCGTGAACACGCCGACATCGCTGCTCGACCATGCGAACGCGGCGCTCGCCACCACCACGCTGTCCGTGTCGCGCGCGACGGCGACGAACTGGCGGTCCTGTCCCACGACCAGGGTGTCGTCGAGCGGCGTGAGCGTGACCGAGGAGAGCGGCGGAAGCGGCGGCGCCAGGATCGCGCCGCTCCCACAGTTGCACCCGGTGAAGCTCGCGGCGGAGACCAGCGCGATCAGTGCGGCCAGCGACAGATGACGTCCACGCATGTCAGGGATCCTCGACGATCGGGCCTGCCGCTCCCGGGGGAGGAAGCGGCCCGCGCGGCCAAGGCGGGGCCGCGGGGTATCTCGCGGGGTTATCGGCCGGGCCCGGGCCCGGCATGACCCCGCTCGCGAGGCCTCCTGGCGCGAGGCTTGTCCCCCTCATCCCCTCGCCCTAATGTCCCGGCTCGCGCCTCGCGCCCACCCGGTACCCGGGCCCGCGCCGCGCGCCGCCGGCGGCCGTTCCCCCCCGGCGCGGCCCTGTCCCGGAGACCCCATGCTGCAGGTGCACGAGGTGCGGAAGAGCTATGACGGCCGGGTGGTCGTCAACGACGTCAGTTTCGACGTGGCCGCGGGCGAGATCTTTGCCCTGCTCGGGCCCAACGGCGCCGGGAAGACCACGCTCATCCGCATGATCACCGACATCGTGCGCCCCGACTCCGGCAGGATCACGTTCGCCGGCAAGTCGGTGACGGGGCCGCAGCGCGCGCGCACCGCGTACCTGCCCGAGGAGCGCGGCCTCTACAAGAAGGTCCCGGTGCTGGACGCGCTCGCCTATTACGGCGAGTTGAAGGACATGTCCGCCGGCGACGCGCGGCGCGAGGCGATCGAGTTGCTCGAGGAGTTCGGGCTCGCGGCCTGGGCCCGAAAGCAAGTGGCGGCGCTCTCCAAGGGCATGCAGCAGAAGGTGCAGTTGTGCACCGCCCTGATCGGCAAGCCGCAGCTGCTGATCCTCGACGAGCCGTTCTCGGGACTGGATCCGATCAACGTGCAGATCCTCGAGGAAGTGCTGCGCCGGCGCCGCTCCGAGGGCACGACGGTGCTGCTCTCCACGCACCAGATGAACAAGGTGGAACAGCAGTGTGATCGTGCGCTCATGATCAACCGCGGTCACATGGTGCTCTACGGCAAGGTTGGCGAGATCCGCCGCCAGCACGCCGAGAACGAGTTCGCGCTGCACGCGGACGGCACGCCCCGCAGCGTTCCCGGCGTGAAGGCGCTGGTCGCCGAGAACGGCCACTGGAAGCTGTCGCTCGAACGCGGCACGCACCCGGCCGGGGTGCTGAAGAGCCTGCTCGACCAGGGGCTCGCGGTGCGCGCGTTCGTTCCCATCGTGCCCCCGCTCGAGGACATCTTCGTGCACGTGGTGAACGCCGGCGTCGGGCTGGACCGGGGCCGCAGCGGTCCGCCCACCATCGACGAGCAAGTCTCGCTGGGAGGTGCGCGATGAGTCTGTCGCTCAAGAAGGCGTTCATCATCGCGCGCCGCGAGTACGTGACGACCGTGCGCCGCAAGACGTTCGTGTTCTCGCTCCTGCTCACCCCCGCGATCCTGTTCGTGTCCGGGTTCCTGTCCACGAAGATGGCGACGGACGATGCGCGCAAGCGCTTCGCCGAGGCGCGCATCGTGGCGGTGGTGGACTCGTCCGGGCACTACAACGAGGCCGCGCTCACTTACGACTACGTGCCCGCCGCGGAGGCCCCGCTCAACCCCTCGCAGTCGCGCCCCACGACGAGCGCGCACACGGTGCCGGTGATCCTGCGGCCGTTCAGCGACCAGGCCGTGGCGCTTGACTCGCTGGCGAAGGGCCACGTGAAGCAGGTGCTCGTGGTGTCAGCCGACTTCCTGGAGTCGGGCAAGCTGCGGCTCTACGAACACGACACGCGTGTGTTCACGAGCAGCGCGGACGATCGGCCGCTGCGGTTCTGGCTCACGCGCAGCCTGCTCGCCGGGCGCACGGACTCCACGCGCATCGAACGCGTGCTTCGGCTCGGGCGCTCGATCGATCTCTACACGCTCGACCGCGAAGGACGCTGGGCAGCGAAGGACGACGCGCGCGAACTGGTCGGGTTCCTGCTGCCGTTCGCGCTGGGCTTCCTGCTGTCCATGTCCATCATCACCGGCGGGCAGTACCTGCTGCAGGGCGTGAGCGAGGAGAAGGAGTCGCGCATCCTCGAGTCGCTGCTGTGCACGGTGACGCCGGACGAGCTCATGGTGGGCAAGTTGCTGGGCCTGGGCGGCGCCGGGCTCACGCTCGTGGGCGTGTGGGTGATCGCGGGCACCATGGCGGCGGCCCCCATGCTGGCGCTGCTCCACCTTAGTATTCCAGCCACGCTCATGCTGGCGGCACTCGCCTACTTCCTGCTCGGCTACCTGTTCTACGCCAGCCTCATGACCGGTATCGGCGCGATGACCAGCAACCTGCGCGAGGCGACCCAGTTCAGCACGATGCTCACGCTGCTGAACTTCGTGCCGTTCTGGATGCTGATCAAGATCCTGAACGCGCCGAACTCCGGGCTCGCCGTGGGGCTGTCGCTGTTCCCGCCCACGGCGGCCACCACGATGATGCTGCGCATGAGTGCGGCGAGCGTCTCGGGCGCGCACATCCCCGCATGGGAGATCGCCGCGTCGCTCAGCCTGCTCGGCCTGGCCGCCGTGGCGGCACTCGCCCTGGGCTCGCGCATGTTCCGGCTCGGCATGCTGCTCTACGGCAAGTCGCCGAACCTGCCCGAGATCCTGCGCATCCTGCGCCAGTCATGACCGGGACCGGCCCGCCCGCCGCGGGCGGCGGGCCGGGCAGCGGGCCGGGCCGCGCTCGGCCCACCTCCAAGGACACGCCTGCCGCCGGCGACGAGGAACACGCGTGGCCGCGCTGGCGCGTGTTCCCGCCCATCGCGCTGGGCGTGATCATGGCCACGCTCGATGTGAGCGTGGTGAACATCGCGCTGCCCACGCTCCAGCGCACGCTGCACGCCACGCTGGGCACGGTGGAATGGGTGGCGCTCGCCTACTCGCTCACGCTCACCGGCCTGCTGCTGGCCGCGGGGCGGCTGGCGGACGCGCGCGGACGGCGACGCGTGTACGGCGCGGGGCTGTTGCTGTTCACGTTCGCGTCGTTGCTGTGCGGGTTGGCGCCCTCCGTCGAGTCGCTCATCGCGCTGCGCGTGTTCCAGGGCCTGGCCGCGGCACTCGTTGCGGCGAACGGCTCGGCGCTGCTCGTGCAGGCGTTCCCGCAGTCCGAACGCGGTCGCGCGCTGGGTGCGTTCGGCGCCATGGTCGGGGTGGGACTCGCCTTGGGTCCGCCACTGGGCGGGCTGCTCGTGGCGCACGCGTCGTGGCGCTGGATCTTCCTCGTGAACCTTCCGCTTGGGATTCTGGCCTACGCGCTGCTCCTCCGCCGCGTGCCGCGTGACGCGCCGACGTCGGGCGCGCGTGTGATGAACGGCGTGCCGCCGCTCCTCTGGGCGTGCGGCCTCGCGGCGCTCGTACTGGCGCTCACGCGCGGCGCCGAGGTCGGCTGGACGAGCCCGCCGGTGCTGACGCTCGCGGCCGTGGGCGGGCTGTTGCTGCTGACGTTTCTTGCTTCGCAGCGTTCGGCGACGGACCCGCTCCTGCCGATCGACGTCGTGGCGGGCCCGCTTGGCGGCGCTGTGGCACTGACGTTTCTGGGGCAGGTCCTGAGCGTGAGCGTGGCCTTCCACATGCCGCTCCTCCTGGAAGGCCTGGGCGGGTTTTCCGCCGCGCGCTCGGGCGCATGGCTGGCGCTCCTGCCGGGCGCGGCCCTCTTCTGCGCCCCGCTCGCCGGTCGGCTGGCCGACCGCATGGGCGCCCGCCCGCTCACGGTGGCCGGCATGCTGATCACGGCCGCGGGCCTGGCACTCCTCACCCGGCTCGGCGAGGGGGTGGCGGAACTGCCGCTGGCCTCGGGACTGGTGCTCGTGGGCGTCGGGCAGGGGTTGTTCGCCGTGCCCAACTCGAGTGCGCTCCTCTCGTTGGTGCCGCCCGAGCGCCTGGGACTCGCTTCGGGACTCCAGGGAACCACGCGCAACCTTGGGATCACCGCCGGCGTGGCGCTGACCGGTGCGCTGGTGACGATGCGCTACCGGACACTTGCGGGCGTGCCGCTCTCGCTGGGCGGTCCCCGGGGCCTCGACCGGGAGGCGTTCGGCCTCGCCTCGCAGGAAGCGTTCACCGGCCTCGCGCTGCTCGCGCTCGCGTCCGCCTGGCTCGCCTGGCGGGTCCGCGCGCCGCACCGCGACGCTACTGGCCCGGCGCGATAGGGACCGGCAACACGTTGCGCCGCATTGTGATGGCCGCAGCACCGTGCCGGATGCGCGGACCGGTACCAAAGTGGGCGGTTTGCGCGAGGGATGTAGCGCGGTTGCCCGGCACGGCCAGCCCCAAGAAAAGCGTTGTGCGGACGCCCCCGTTTATTCACAATCAGTTACACGCGTAGAGTAGCGCTGACTCTGCAAGGAACAGTCCTTGCAGAATCAGCCGCGGAACCCGGCCTGCGAGCCGGTCGTTCTTCTATGCAGCAAGAGCCCGCCATCGGCCAGTAAAGAATCGGACCCGAGAGGTCCCTGCCGTTGGAAGGGTCGGACCCGGGAATCGGCACCAAAGAGCTGAAGCACCGGTCTCTCTTGCGCACGCGGTCGGGCCCTCGGCCCCTCCGCTGTATCTGACGGGATCGCCCGGTCCATGGCCGGGCGTTTTCGTTTCCCGGCGAGCCTGTGGCGCCTTTCCGCCCGCGCTTGCGCCCACGCAGGGCGCCCCGCAGACTGGTCCGTCCATGCGCCTGCTCCGCATCGGCCTCGCCCAGATCAACCCCACCGTCGGGGACCTCGACGCCAACGTCACGCGGATCCTCGGCCAGGTCGAGCGCGCCCGCGATCTCGGCGTGGAGCTCCTGGCGTTCCCCGAGATGTGCGTGCCGGGTTATCCGCCCGAGGACCTGCTCTTGAAGCCCGCGTTCATCCAGGGCTGCATCGACCGCACCCGGGACCTCGCCGCCCACACGCGCGGCATGACCGTCGTGGTGGGCACGCTCGAGCGCGACCAGGACCTGTACAACTCGGCCGCGATCCTTCACGACGGACGCTGGGTGGGCAACGCGCGCAAGCGCTATCTCCCGAACTACGGCGTGTTCGACGAGAACCGCTACTTCATGCCCGAGCGCAAGAGCGTCGTGTTCGCGCGCGGCGGAACGGTGTTCGGCGTGAACGTGTGCGAGGACATCTGGCTCGCGGGCGGGCCGTCCGAGGAACAGGTGGTGCGCGGCGGCGCCGAGGTGATCCTGAACCTGTCGGCCTCGCCCTATCACGCCGGCAAGGCGGAAGAGCGGCGCCGCATGATCTCGACGCGCGCGGCGGACAACCTGGCCATCGTCTGCTACGTGAACCTGGTGGGCGGCCAGGACGAGATCGTCTTCGACGGCTCGAGCCTGATCCTGGACCAGAACGGCGAGGTGATCGCCGAGGGCGCGGCGTTCGAGGAGGACCTGGTGATCGCCGACGTGGACCTGGATGAGGTGTTCAACGCCCGGCTGCACGATCCACGTCTACGCAAGGAGCGCGTGCTCGACGAGTCCGAGCCCATGCCGCGCATCCACCTGGACCAACCCGGCGACGTCGGACACGGCGGCGGCGTCTTGACGCTCGCGCGCCCCGCGCTGGCCGTGCGTGCCGCGCGCATCGAGACGACCGAGTCCGCCGAGGTGTACGCCGCGCTGGTGCTGGGCGTGCACGACTACGTGCGCAAGAACGGATTCGACACCGTGGTGCTGGGTCTCTCGGGCGGCATCGACTCGGCGCTCACGGCCTGCCTCGCCGCCGACGCGCTCGGGGCCGAGAACGTCGTGGGCGTGGCCATGCCGTCGCCCTACACGTCCAAGGCCTCGCAGGCGGATGCCGAGACGCTGGCCAGGACGCTCGGCATGCGCTTCCAGACGCTCGCGATCGCCGACGTGATGAGCGCCTACGAGAAGGCTCTCGCGCCGTCGTTCGCGGGCCGCGAGAGCGACACCACCGAGGAAAATCTGCAAGCGCGCATCCGGGGCAACGCGCTCATGGCGCTGTCCAACAAATTCGGTTGGCTGGTGTTGACGACCGGCAACAAGAGCGAGACGAGCGTGGGCTACAGCACGCTCTACGGCGATACCGCGGGCGGGTTCGCGGTGCTGAAGGACGTGTACAAGACCCAGGTGTACGAGCTGGCGCGCTGGCGGAACGCTCGCTCGCCTGTGATCCCCGAGAACACGCTCACGCGCCCACCCTCGGCGGAGTTGCGGCCGAACCAGACGGACCAGGACTCGCTGCCGCCTTACGACACGCTCGACGCGATCCTGCGCGAGTACGTCGAGGAGGATCGCTCGATCGCGGAGATCGCGCGCATGGGGCACGACGAGGCCCTCGTCCGCCGCGTGGCGCGCATGGTGGACCAGGCGGAGTACAAGCGCCGCCAGAGCCCGCCCGGCATCAAGATCACGCCGCGCGCGTTCGGCAAGGACCGCCGCCTGCCGATCACGAACCGCTGGCGGGGGTAGGCGCGCCGCTCGTCGGCTGCCGCTGCGCGTCAGTCAGCCCGTGGTTCGTCGGCTTGATCCAGTGCCTTGTAGAAGATCACCGCGTCATGAGGGGTTCCGTCCGGATCGAGGGCATACCTCGGGATCGTCCCCGCGGGTAGCCAGCCCATCCGCCGGTACAGGTGCTCCGCCGCCTCTCCCCGCTTCGCGTCGAGCGTGAGGAGGCTGAACCCGGAGTGCCGTGCCGCGTCCTCGATGGACTGCATCAACTGCGTGCCCAGGCCCGTGCGGCGACTCCGGCGATGGACCAGTAACTTCACGATCTCGGCGCGATGTGGCTGGTTCGGTGCCCACGCCGGGTGCAGTTGAACGGTCCCAACGATGCCTTCGACGTCGCGAGCCACGAGAAAGATCGAACCGGATCGGGCGGCGGAGAGGGTGCTTCGCCACCAGTCCTCCGCGCGTTCGAGTGCCAGGGGCGCGAGAAAACTCACGGCCGCGCCGGAGTCGACCGCGTCCACCAGGAGCCGGGCGAGACCTCGTAGATCGGCGTCAGCCGCCGGCGGGATCAATCGCTCCATGGAGTGCGTGCGCCTGATCATGGGCACTTGACCTCCCGGCTCGCCTGCCGAGGCCGCGCGCAACACGCTCGTGCCGCACGAAGCCAAGCTGAATCGCGCGCGGAGCCACCCATTCAGACGTGCTGATCGACCAGGATCGGGTTCCCGTCTGGGTCCACGGCGATGAAGTGGCCTGGCCCAAAAGTCTTCTCGTCCGCCTCAGTCTTCAGCGTCACGCCTTCGGCCTTGAGCTTGCGCTGCAGATCGCGAACGTCGGTGAAGGTGCTCAACTTTTGTGCGTTGCTGATTGAGAACGCTCCGAGTTCCATGACCTTGCTCCCTCCGTCCGTCGTGTATCGCGATGGCCCGGTTCGCTCCTGGGGCTCTTCGACCTGGGCTTGGCCGAGTCACCTCGGAACGGCCGCACCTCACAGTCTCGACCGGGCGCCGTTCGGGGCCTCGGCCTGCCCCTAGCTGACCGCGAGCTGGCCGACTACCGATGAAGCACCACGATCTGTCCGATGGCCAGTGGCCCGGTGCGCGTGACCGCGCCATACACGCCCGCGGTGTTCTCGTTGGCACGGACCACGGACTTCAGCATCTCGGGGGAGTGGCTGCCGCCGCAGGGATCGAAGTTCACCATCACGCAGCGGATATCGCGCATCGTGAGGGTGACGGCGGGTGAATCGTCCGCTTCGCCGAACGTAAGCACGCCACCCACCCATCGATCTTCCTCGAAGGGGACTGCGCGCTCGCTTCGGACCACGATGTTCGGGCGGAATCGTCGGACGTCCTCGCTCGTCCCGGCGAGCCGGCAGACCTCGCGGGCGGTACCGGACGCGATCACCGAGATGCTCGCTTCGTCGAAGATCCCGTGATTCAACTGCATCATCTGGACGGGGACTCCGCAACGGCGCCCGACCTCCGCGGCGAGAGCTTCTCCGAACAAGGGCATCTCTTCGCCTTCCGGCGTGAGCACGTGTGTCGGGAGCGCCTCGTCACTCCCGTCCGCACGCGGCCGCGGAGTGAAGCGGATGAGGTCGGGGAGCTCGCTCGCGGTGAGCCACGGGAGCCCTCCGCGCTCGTCCAGCCGACGGAACGCGAGGCGCCGATCGCCCTCAAGGCCGTACCAGCCCAACGTGGCGGCGGCGAGCGGCTCGCCACGCATGGATTTCACGGGGTAGCGAAAGATCGCCTCGATCTGTCCGATCTCGATCGGCAATTCGTCTCCCGACACTCGGCCTCCGTCGCCCATGTGCTCGTGGTCCGGGCGGGCTCCCTCGCCCTGCGGATACGTAACAGCCCAGACGCGATCGCGCTAGGCGACGGCTGACACCCTGCTAGTCTGACCGGGGAGTTACAGTCCAGTTCGGGAGAACTCACATGGATGTGCGACGCGCCGGCATTGCCGCGGCTCTGGCCGCTGCGGCCGGCGCGTGCTCGCGGCCGTGCGCGCAGCACTCGCGCGCGGGCGCGGCTGACCGCTCACTTCCGCAACGTGTCCGCCTCCGGCTTCCACATCAGCGAGCGATATTTGCCCGATGATCCGACGGGATGCCTCGGCGCGACGGGCGGCCGGCTCACGTAGCTCAGTCCCAGCGCGACGCCGCTCTGGTTCTCGCCGCCCGAACGACCGAGACGCGTCCGCGCGGTGATCGCCAGGTGTGGAAACGCGCGG
>JANNKI010000536.1:0-2889 GCA_031396225.1 bacterium
GCGCGCGTGGCACCACGCCGCGAGGCGCTCGTAGAAGGCGGGCGAGCCACTGCTCGTGGTGACGCGCTCGCGCTGCATCTGCGCATGGATGAGCCGGGCGTCAATGTCGCCGGGGCGGCGCGGGTCGAAGTCCGGCAACACGCTTGTGACGCCGAGGGCCAGGTTGTTGAGCACGAACACCGGGAGCGTCGGCATGTCGATGTCCGCGTCCGTGAGCCCAAGATGCTCCGCGAGGGCCAGGTGCTGGCTCCACAGGAAGCCGTGCGTGCGTACCGCGGCCTTGGGCGCCCCGGTGCTGCCGGTCGTGAACGTGACCAGCGCGGGGGCGGAGGACTCGACCGGTTCGGGCAGCATGCGCTCGACGCTCCGCCGGTTCACCGGCGCCCTGCCGACCACGATCGCCGTTGGGATCGCGCGCACGGCGGGACTCAGGAGTCGCAACAGGTGCGCTTTCGCGACGCCCACGAACGCGCGCGGTCGCGTTCGCACGACGGCGGCTTCCAGTCGGCGGCGGTCCGCCCACGCATCCACGAACACCGCCACCGCCCCGATGTGGAAGACCGCCAGCAACACGCCATAGAGAGCGATGGACATGGGTACGAAGATCAGTACGCGATCCCCTCGGCCGTATCCGCGTGCGCGCAGTTCCGCAGCCCTCACCGTCACGTCCGCGGCGAGCTCCGAGAACGTGACGCGTCGCGTCCGGCTCCCATGGCATTCGACGATCGCGACGCGGCCCGGGTGCGCGGCGACACGTTCGAGCAATCGCGCGGTGAGATTGGCGCGCGACTCCGCGTTCACTGCCGCCACTCGTAGAGGGCGTAACGACGGAACACGCGTGTCTGGTGTCGCGAGGACATCCTCATGGAGAAGTTGTCGACGTGCATGAGCGCATGGATGACGGCCGTGGCCCCCCGCGCCGCCGCACGCTCACGGAGCAGATCCAGCATGTGCCCGGCGAGGCCCATGCCGCGAGCGGAGGGTGCGCTGGCGACGGTCTTGACGATGGCGCGCGCCGGCCGGCCCGCGGCCGCCGCCACCGGGTCGATATACGCGAACTGGAACGCGATCGGCGTGCCACTCCTGGACTCGGCGAGCAGGACCAGTTCCGGGTCGAGCATCGTGCGCAGCCGTTCGTTTTGCGCGCGAAACTCCTCCCAGGCGATGGGAGTGTAGTAGGGACTCCCCGCGAACGACGCGAGGCTCAGTTCGAACAGGATCCTGAGTTCGGACTCGAACGCGCCCAGGTCCAGCGGCCGTACCCGGATCCCCGCCTCGCGCACGCGCGAGGCGAGGGCGTCGGCGTCGGCTGCGCGCATGGCGGGAGTCTCGTCGATGCGGCTCTCGTAGCGCGCCACCACGTCGGAACCGGCGGCGATGAAGTACGCCGGATAGGCCTCCGGATTGACCGGCTCGCCCGCGAACACGGGCGGATCGAAGCTCGGTTCGTCGGGTTCCCGCGGTAGCGCCAGCCGATACCGCGCCCAGGTGTTGCCGTTCATCGGACCCAGCACGTGGCGCGCTCCGCGGGCGAACAGCGCGCTTCGGGCGTCCGCGAGCACCGCGAGCGCAGCCGCTTGATCGCGTGCCTCGAAGTGACCGATCAGGCCCGTCGGCCCCTCGGCCCCGTGCAGTCCATCGGCGAGCACACAGCTGCAGCGCGCCACCAGCCTGTCGGCGCGCAGCGCCAGGCGGCACTCGGTGCCGCTCGACACGGGCTCTCGCGACGCGTTCGAGAGCTCCTCGAATGTCGAGGTCCCCTCATCGCCGTAACGCAGCGTCCGCACGCCGAGGGGTTCGCTCATGGCAACAGCGCCCGTGGTTCGATCCCCTGCGACCACAGGTGCAGGGGCAGCACGATCAGCGTGGCCAGCAATACCCCGAGCGCCAGCCGTCGCAGATCCCACGGCCCTCCCGCCGGGCGGTGCACGAGCCGGCGCAGCGACACGTCGGCCACGAGCCCAAGTCCGCACACGAGCGCCGCGATGCCCAACTCGCGTTCGACCCGGTCGCCGCGCAGCGCCCAGAGCCCGGGCAGCGCCACGGCCGCGTAGGCCAGCGAGACCGCGACCAGTCCCCGGTAGCCCGGCGAGCGCCGGCGCAGGCGCGGCATGTTTTCAAGTGTCCAATACGTGATCACGGCCAGCGACGCGGCAAGCGCGCCGACGAACAGTACATGGAACGGGTGGCCGGACCCGAGCGGGCCCGAGCTCGGGATCAGCGTTGCGAACGAGTTGTCCGCGAAGATCCACAGCATGGCGACGATGGCGACGTAGAAGATGGTGCGGACGTCGTGCCCCTCCGAGTCCGAGGCGAGCCGGCGATGGTGCGCGCGATCGAGCGCCAGCAGCACGGCCAGCGCCATGGCCGGCGCCACGATCCAGGTGGGTCCGCCCAGGCTGAACGCCGCATAGAGCACGAGGTGTGCCGCGAGCGCCCCGCTGAACGTGAGGAAGCGCGTGCGCCACGCGATCAGCAACATCGCGACCAGGATGCCGAGCTGCGCGGCGAGTTGCAGCCCGATGGCCGCGGAGCCGGCGGGTGTGAGTTTCACGAGCAGATAGTAGGTCCCCAGCGGCAGCACCAGGTTGTCGCTGCCACCCGGAGAAATGGCCTCGAACGACGTCACGAGCAATGCCAGCTGCAACGAGATCAAGACGCACGCGCCGCGGTCGATCGGCGTGAGCAGCAGCAACGGTAGGTGCGTGCCGAGGAATGCGGTGAAGAAGAACACGGCGGAACCCTCGAGCGAGCGGTGCTCCAGGTGAACCTGGTAGCGATGCCGTCCATACGAGCTGCCGAGCAGGGCGGCGAGCGCGTCGCAGAGGACCAGGGTGACGAGCGAGATGAGGTAGAACACGCGATGGTCCGCGGACACGACAAACAGGA
>JANNKI010000577.1:0-1523 GCA_031396225.1 bacterium
GTACAGCACGAGCAGCGATCGCATCCCGTAATAGGAGAAGCGCTCCCACATCTCCGTGAGGAACAGTACGAACAACCCCTTGGGGTGCCCGAGGAACGTGCCGGTCGGGTGCGAGCCCGGTACGGCGGCGGCGGCGGTGGACATCGGCGAGGCCTCCGGTGACGGGTTGGGTTCGGATGGAGCGCGCGGCAGCATAGCGGCGCCCGGGGGACGGAAGCCATGGCCGATTGCGCGTGACCGCCCGGCGCGGCGGACAGGCGCGCGGGCGCGGGGACGCGTGCGTGCGGGGAGCGTCGGCGGGCGCTAGAGTCCGTGCGTTCCTGCGTCGTTCCCACTCGCTCCGGAGACCGCCGATGCCCGCGACCACGCAGCAGACCTCCGTCCTCGAGCGCTTCCTGCGCTACGTGCAGATCGACACCGCCTCGGACCCCGCCTCGCCCATCGTGCCCAGCACCGCCAAGCAGTTGGTCCTGCTGGACCTCCTGGTGGACGAGCTGCAGGCGCTCGGCCTGGCGGACGCGTCACGTGACGAACAGGGCATCGTCATGGCCACGCTGCCGGCCACCTCGTCTCACGAGCGCGCCCCGGTGATCGGCTTCCTCGCGCACGTGGACACGTCGCCGGAGCTCTCGGGCGCGAACGTGAAGCCGATCGTGCACCGCGACTACGACGGTCGGGACCTGCTGCTGCCCGACGATCCGACCGCGGTGCTGTCCCCGCGCGAGGACGCGGCGCTCGCGGCCAAACGCGGCGAGGACATCGTGACCGCCTCGGGCACCACCCTGCTCGGCGCGGACGACAAGTCGGGCATCGCGGTGGTCATGGCCGCCGTGGAGCAGCTGGTGAAGCACCCGTCGCTCGCGCACGGGCCGCTGCGCATCGCGTTCACGCCCGACGAGGAGATCGGTCGGGGCGTGCGCAACTTCGACGTCAAACGGTTCGGCGCGCACTGCGCCTACACGCTCGACGGCGCCGCGCTTGGCACGCTCGAAGGCGCCGCGCTTGGCACGCTCGAAGCCGAGACGTTCAGCGCCGACGCCATGACCGTCACGTTCCAGGGCCGCAACACGCACCCCGGGTTCGCGTACGGCATCATGGTGAACGCCGTGAAAGTGGCGGCGGACTTCGTGAGCCGGCTCCCCAAGGATTCGCTCTCCCCCGAGACCACGCAGGAGCGCCAGGGGTTCGTACACCCGAACGACATACAGGCCAGCGTGGATCGCACCAGCGTGCGGTTCATCATCCGCGACTTCGAGACGCCGGAGCTGGCGGTGAAAGAGGATTTTCTCCGGCGCCTCGCGCACGACACGGTGAAGGACTGGCCGGGCTCGAGCGTGACGTTCGAGGTGAAGGAGTCCTATCGCAACATGCGCGACGTACTGACGAAGCATCCCCGCGTCGTGGAACTGGCCCGCGAGGCGATCCGCCAGGCCGGGGTCGCGCCGCTCGACGGCCGCATCCGCGGCGGCACGGACGGCTCGATCCTGTCCGAGATGGGGCTGCCGACCCCGAACATCTTCACG
>JANNKI010000624.1:0-1691 GCA_031396225.1 bacterium
GGCGATCGCCCGCTCGAGATTCCAGCCGCGGTCGAGCACGAGCCACGGGACCATGGCCGCGCCCACGCGATTGCCCGAGGCGCAGTGCACGAACACGCCCTGCGGCCCCGCGACGCGCATCGCACGCCGGAACGCATCGAACGTGGAGTCCACGAACGTGGCCGACGTGACGGGCAGCGTGACGTAACGGAGGCCCGCCGCCCGCATCGCGGCGGCCTCGTCGAAGCCGCGCGGCTCGTCCGGCGCGCGCAGGTCGAGCACGGTGCGATAGCCCGCGCGCGCGAGTGTCGTGAGATGGGCCGCGCTCGGTTGACCGCCGGTGGCCACGCCGGGGAGCGGACAGGCACGGTTGAGCACGCCGTCCAGGAGCATCAGCACCGCGGCGGAATCCGCGGCGGCACTTCCTGTGCTGGCGGGCTTCGGCCGCCGCTGCTCGGGGGTCGTCGGCCGCCCGGGTGCACTTGCTGCGGCCGCGACGACCGCGAGCAGCAGCGCCATGGCCGCGAGCCCGATCGTGCGCGGGATCATGACTCGCATGGTCTGAGCCCCGCGCGCTCGAGGATCCACATCATCGGGCACCACTTCGTGAAACCGCTCTGGAGCAGGTTCACTCCCACGAACGCCGTGAACGCGAACCACCACGGATTCACCCAGACACCCAGTGCGAGCGAAACAAGGATGAAAAGTCCACCCACCATGCGCACACCATCTTCGACTCGCGTCATCACATCCTCCTGGTTCATGCTTCACGCCTGTCGTTCGACAGGCATCAAGAACAACTTGGTCACCGGGTCTCCCGCTGCGTCCGCCACCACCCACAGCAGCTTCATGTCGCCTCCGCGAATTGCGGCTCGAGCGCCTGCTGCCGCGCGGCGCCCGCGGGCGGCTCGCCGGCCGGGTCGCGGTGCGTGAGGTAGTAGAGCACCGGCACGGTGACCCGCGACAACAGCGTCGCCGCCACTTCGCCGCCGATGAGCGCCACGGCGAGACCCTGGAAGATGGGATCGAACAGGATCACGCCGCCGCCCACCACCACGGCGGCCGCGGTGAGCACCATGGGCCGGAAGCGGATCGCGCCGGCGTCGATCACCGCGTCACGCAGCCGCTGGCCCTGCGCGCGCCGCAGCTCGATGAAATCCACCAGGATGATCGAGTTGCGCACGGTGATGCCGGCTCCGGCGATGAATCCGATCATGGACGTGGCCGTGAAGAACGCCCCCATGAGGGCGTGTGCCGGCAGGATGCCCACGAGCGAGAGCGGGATGGGCAGCATGATCACGAATGGCGTCACGAACGACTTGAACCACCCGACGGTGAGCAGGTAGATGAGCACGAGCACCACGGCGAACGCGGCGCCCATGTCGCGGAACACCTCGTAGGTGATGTGCCACTCGCCGTCCCACTTGAGCGAGTAGCGCTCGTCGCTGCCGGGAAGCTGGGTGCTCAACTGGTGCACCGGAACGCCGTCGGGAGTGGCGAGGGCCTGCACGCGCGGCCGCAGGTCGGCGATCGCGTAGACGGGGCTTTCGGCGCGGCCGGCCACGTCGCCCAGCACGTAGACCACGCGCCGCAGGTTCTTGTGGTGGATCTCTGGCGAGGCCTGGTCGCGTACCGGCCGCAGGATCTCGCCGAGCGGGGTGCCGGGGGCGGGCCCGATGCGCAGCGACGCCAGCGCCGAGAGATCAGCCCGG
>JANNKI010000627.1:0-3230 GCA_031396225.1 bacterium
GCCCGCCGCGTGTGGGCGGCGTTCCGGATCGCGTTCTCGCTTTACTGAGGCGACTCCTCCACCGCCCGGCCGCCGCGAACCACGTACACCGGCAGCAACGCACCCGCGCGCCGCGCGTCCAGGAACCCGCCCGCCGCGAGCGCGGCGTCCGCATGCCGGAGTGCGCGCGCCACCTCCTCGGCGTCAAGCGCGCCGCCGTCCACGGCAGCGGCGATGGCGCGCCCGGCGAGGAACCCGCGTGTCCACAGCGAGCCCGCGCGCACGCCGGCCGCACTCGCGAGCGAGTCCAGGTGGGCGCGCGGCGTCGCGGGCAGCTGCCAGTCGTCCGCGACCCACGCCACACCCTCGAGCAGCGCTCGAGCCGGGGGGCGCATGCCCTCGGGCGCCAGTGACGGCCCGCCACACAGGAGGAGCGCCACACCCTCTCTCGCGAGCACGCGCAGCAGCGTCTCGGCGTCGCGCGCCGGTCCGTCCCAGAACAACACGTCCACGCCCGCGTCCTTGAACGCCCTCGCCTGCACCGCCGCCTCCGTCGCCTGCGTGCGCGCCGGCGCGCGGAGCACCACCTTGCCGCCACGCGCGAGGACCTCGGCGGCGAATGCGTCGGCGAACGCGCCGACCACGCCGGCGGCCGAGCCGGTGATGGCCACCACGTGCGGCTCGCGACCCAGCACCCGGTCGGCGAGGACCCGCGCGCGATCGTCGGCGCCGGGGCCCACCTGGAACGCGTGCCGGCCGATACGCCCGATGCGCTCGTCGGTCGCCGTGGGCGAGACGAGCACGGCTCGCGCGCTGCTCGCCGCCGTGGCGAGCGACAGCGTGGGCCCGCTCAGGAGTTCGCCCACGAGCACGTCGCAGCGCGCGATCGCCTGCTGGAACGCCGCCGCGACACGAGCGGGGTCGTTGTCGCCGGTGCCGAGCGTGTCGAGCTCGATGGCGCGCGCGCCGGCGGGCCGGCCCCAGCGCAGGCCCTCGGCCACCGCCACGCGCACGGCGCGCGAGTAACTCGCGTACTCGCCCTGGTCGGGCAGGAGCAGCGCCACGCGGAACATCGACGCCCAGGGTCGAAGCGGCGCCAGGTCCGGCAGCGGCGTCTCGCCCTTCCTGAGTGGCCGGGGTGCCGCCAGCGCGCGGCGTGCGAGCAACCGCTGATACAACCCGGTTCGCGTGGCGGGCGTGCGCGCGAGGGCGGCGTCCACCAGCACGAGTTCGGACTTTCCCAGCTCGCTCGGGTTGCGGCGCAGGAGCCAGACCAGGTCGTGCAGCCGCGCGTCGCGCGCCCAGTCGGCGAGCGTGCGATCGCGCGCGTCCGCGCCCGGTGTGAGGGCGAGCCGCTCGGCGTCGGCCAACCCACGGACGGGCGGACGCGACGGCGCCGACATCGCCACATGGACCCGCCCGGCCGGGCCCGCCAGGGCGAGCATCAGCGTGAGCGCGACTGCGGCGCGCGCCGGGAGGCGGGGGATCAAGGCGATCACATCTGGAACTTGCCGAAGTCCTCGGGATCCAGGTTCTCGAGGTAGCGGCGAAGTTGCTCGGCTCTTTGCTCGTCGGTGAGCGGGGTCTCCGGCCCCGCCACGGGGCCGATCGGATCGTCGGGGTCGTCGCTCACGGCGGGGCGCTCGGGCGGGGACTGGAGCAGGTCCTCGTTCACGTAGAGCGGCGCCTCGGTGCGCAGCGCCATTGCGATGGAATCGCTCGGGCGCGCGTCCACCGACAGCACCTCCTGCCCGCGCGAGACGAGCAGCGAGGCGAAGTAGGTGCCTTCGCGCAGCTCGTTGATCACCACGCGCGTCACCTTGGCGTGCAGTCCTTCCACGAGCAACGCCAGCAGGTCGTGCGTCAACGGGCGCGGGAACTTCTCGCCCTTCACGAGGCGGGCGATGGCCTGCGCCTCGCATGGCCCCACGAAGATCGGCAGGACGCGGGTGCCGTCGGTCTCTCGCAGCACGACCACGTGCTGCTGGGTCTTGGGCTCGGTGCCGAGCCCGTGGACCGCGACCTCCACGACTCTCACGGTTGCCCGCCCCCGTCCTTCGCCGTGGACTTCTTGCGAGCAGCCGACGAGATGCTGTCCGCCTTCAAGAAGTCGGGCACCTCGTCGGTGCGCATGTGCTCCACCATCCACTGGGCCGACGAGGCGAGCTCGGACCTGGGAAAGCGCTGCAGCAGCTCGCGGAAGATGCGCTCGGCTGCGTCGTGATCCTTGAGCTCCTCCGAGTGGATGAAGCCCGTCATGAACAGCGCCTGCGGAGTGACGTCGGCATCGGGGTACTCGTCCACGACCTTGCGGTAGGCGGCGATGCGGGTGGGCGCGTCGCCCGCCGCCTGCGCCTCCTGGAACATCTCGCGCGCGGATTTCCTGGCCGAGAGCCACTTGCCGATCGCGGCGGAGTCGGGCCTCACCTTGAACTGCGACTTGATGCGCGTGAGCTGGTCCTGGTAGTAGCGCTGCGTGCGCTCCTGCCCCAACTGCCGCACGATGAAGCTTCGCACCTGGTCGAACTCGCGCACGGACTCGGCGCGCACGTTGTCCACCTTGATCACGTGCCAGCCGTGCGTGGTCTTCCACGGGCCGCCGATCTTCCCGGAGCCCAGCGCCATGGCCGATTCGGTCAGTGCGGGCTGCGCGCCGAGGCTGGCCAGGCCGCCCTCGCGCGTGGCGGTGCCTAGGTTGCCACCGTTGGCACGCGTGAGCGTGTCCACCGAGTGGAGCTTGGCGAGCTTGTCCCAGTCCGCGCCCTTCGCGCGCGCCAGTGCGAGCACGCGCCTGCCCGCGGCCTCGGTGCGCGTCTGGATGTGACGCAGCGTCACGTTGGCCGGCGTCTTCCACTCGTCCTGGTGACCCTGGTAGTAGACCATCGCCTCGGAGTCACTCGGCGGCGCGTTCTTGGCCATGACCTCGTTCACGCGCGTACGAATGAGCAGGTCGCGCTTCTGGGCCTCGAGCTGCCGCAGCAGGTCGGGACGCTTGGTGATGCCGTTCGCTTCGGCATCGCGCATCCACACCCGTTCCTCGACCAGGCGGTCGAGCAGCTGCTTGCGCCCATCGGGCGTGGCGTACTGCGCGCGGTACTGATCGGGCAGTTCGTCCAGCCTCGCCGCCATGTGCCGTAGCGTGATCGCATCGTTGCCGATGCGCACGAGCACCATGTCAGAGTCGTGCGGGGGCCCCCGGGTGAGGCCCCACCCGCGCCGCGAAGACGGACACCCCCCCCAGACCCACCCCC
>JANNKI010000587.1:0-2657 GCA_031396225.1 bacterium
GGCCGCCGCGTCGCTCACGGCGCGCACCACGTCGGGATGCGCATGCCCAAGCAGCAGCGGGCCCCAGGACATGACGTAGTCCACGTAGTCGTTGCCATCCACATCGGTGACCCATGCCCCGCGGCCACGCGCGAGGAATACGGGGTCTCCACCGACGGCCCGGAAGGCCCGGACAGGAGAGTTGACGCCACCCGGGAACAGGCCACGCGCTTCCGCGAAAAGGCGGGCGGACTCCGGGCGTTCGCTCACGCGGCCGCTCCGACGCGCACGGCCATGCGATCGGCGGCGGCCAACCCGTCCGCGATGCAGTCCGGGATGCCGGCGCCCCGGTAGGAGCACCCGGCCAGCACCAGTCCCTCGTGCCGTGCGGCGTGGTGTTCGATCGTCGCGACACGTTCGCGATGGCCGATGGTGTAGAGGGGCAAGGCGCGCGACCAGCGGACCACGCGGGCGAACGCGGGGGCGCCGGCCAGCCCAAGCCGCGGCGCCGCCTCCGCGATGGCGTGCGCGATCAGCACATCATCATCCAACGCGAGCAACGCTTCACCCCGGCGACCAAGGAACACGCGTAGCAGAACCGTGTCGTGTGGTGCGCGCGCCGGGAACTTGTTCGAGCTCACGCTGACGGCGATCACGGGCCCGCCCTCGGCGGCTGGCACCACCCAGCCACTGCCCGCCAGTGGTCGCCGGACGGCCGCCCGCGGCCAGGCCAGGCTCACCACGACGCTCGAGGTGAAGGGAATCGTGTCGAGCAAGTCCGCGAGCGCGCGATCCAGTGCTGTCACGAGCGGAGCCCCCGCCCACGCCGGCACCGCGAGGATCACGGCCTCGGCCTCGATCCGCATGCCGTCCGCCGAGATCATCCACCGGTTCCCGGCGCGCTCGATGGACTCCACGCGCGTGCCGGTCATGACCGCGTCACGCCCGATGCGAGCCACCAGTGCCGCGACGAGTTCATCGAGTCCGCCCATGAGCGTGAGGAATCCGGCGGTCGGGGCCGGGACACGGCCACGCGGGCGCAGGCCGGCCAGCACGACGCTCCGATGGGAGCGTTCGAGGGCCGCGAGGCGCGGGAACATCGCCGGGAGCGACATCGCCTGTCCGTCCCCCGCGCTGATGCCCGCGAGCAGGGGCTCGGCGAGCCGCCGCCAGACCTCGACGCCGAAGCGCCGGGTGACGAACGACGCCACCGATTCCTCCTCGGCGGTCCCGCGCGGGAGAAAGATCTCGAGCGCGGCACGCAGCCGGCCGGCCAGCGACAGCGCTCCGCTCCCGGCAATCGGCCACATGCGCGCCGGGACCAGCCCGGTGAGTCCGGCCGGGAGCGGCCACAGCCGGCCCCCGCGGCGCACCCAGGCGTTGCGCGCCTCGGGCGCGGTCGCCACGAGACGGTCGGCGAGCCCGAGCGCGCGGCAAAGGGCGGCCGCCTCCGGCTTCGCGGCCAGGAACGCGTCGGGACCGTCCTCGAGCAGGAGGTCATGCTGGCGATTCGTGCGGATCTTGCCGCCCGGGGCCGCCGCTTCCTCCAGCACCACGCACCGCCCGGGGCCGAGTCGCTCGGTCAACCGATGGGCGGCCGCAAGCCCCGTGATGCCGCCTCCCACGATCGCGATCATGTGGCCGTGCGGGCTCGCACGTGTTCGACCACCCGCCGCACCACGTCCACCGGCGTGCCGGGCAGGATGCCGTGCCCGAGATTGAAGATGTGGCCGGGCCGCCCCGCCGCCCGGCGCAGGATGTCGTCCACCCGACGCTCCACTTCGGGCCAGGGCGCGAAGAGCACGGCGGGATCGAGATTGCCCTGGATCGCGCGATCGTGCCCGACCAAGGCCCAGCCTTCGTCGAGCGGTACTCGCCAATCAAGCCCGAGCGCGTCGCCGCCCGCCTCGCGCTGAGCCGTCAGCAGATGTCCCGTGCCGACGCCGAAGTGGATCGTCGGTACGCCCAGGCGCCCGAGCCGCTCGAACAGCGCTCGCTGGTGGGGCAACACGTACCTCGCGTAGTCGGCCGCATCGAGCACGCCCACCCAGGAGTCGAAGATCTGCACCGCCTGCGCACCGCCCGCGACCTGCGAGGCGAGGTAGCCCTCGGTGAACGTGACCAGCCGCTCCATCAGGCGGTGCCAGGCGTCGGGATGCTCGTAGGCAAAACGTTTCACCAGCAGGAAGTTCTTCGAGGGGCCGCCTTCGATCGCATAGCTCGCCACGGTGAACGGCGCGCCCGCGAATCCAATGACCGGGGGGCCGTCGGGCAGTGCTTCCCGCACCAGCGCGATCGCGCGGCCGACGTGCGCGAGTGCCTGCCGCGGATCCACCTCGGGCAGGGCGTCCACGTCGGCCGGCGTGCGGATGGGCCGGCTGATCGCCGGTCCCTCGCCCTCCACGAAACTCAGCCCGAGCCCGAGGGCGTCGAGCGGTAGCAGGATGTCGGCGAAGATGATCGCCGCGTCCACCCCGAGTGCGCGCACCGGCTGGAGTGTGACCTCCGCGGCCAGTTCGGGCCGAGCGCAGATCTCGAGCAGCGTGTGCTTCTCGCGCAGGGCCCGGTACTCGGCCATGTACCGACCGGCCTGGCGCATGAACCAGACGGGCGTGCGGGTCGTGGGCTCGCGACGGAGCGCCGCGAGGAACGGCGCGATCACAGCCACGATTCGAGGG
>JANNKI010000027.1:0-14076 GCA_031396225.1 bacterium
CCCCGCCGCCGATCGCCCCTCCCGCGACGACGATGGCGATGGCGAGGACCAGCGTGTGGAGCCAGGGGCGTTGGGTCATGGCGTGGGATCTCCGGTGCTGAACGGTTCGCTTCGGCGAGCGCGGCGGCGGAACCTCTTGGCACACGTGAACCTAGCATGACGTCCGACGAGGGCGCCCGTCGCCACAGCCTTCGGAGGGCCCGACGTGTCGAGCGGAGTATTTCCCCACGGGCAACGCCGGGGCCCGCCACCAGATCGGATCCCGGCGTCTCGCCGTTTCGCCTGGACGCGGCTTTCCGGACGCGCGCTCGATCGAGCAGCACGCCGGCCCGGACGCAGCAGCCCTCGCGGAGGTCCCGCGAGGGCTGCTGCAGTGAGGCTCGTCGGATCAGGCGCTGAAGGCGATCTCTTCCTGCCGTTCGGGGGCCGTCGCTCGCCGTCGCCCGCCGCCGGTGTTCCCGCCGACCTGGCACTCGCAGTTCAAGTGCATGGAGAAGTGTTGATCGTGCCGGCCCAACTCTCGCAGCGCGAGCCACAGCAGCTCGCCTCGGCGAGCCTGGCTCAGGGACTTGAGCCCCGGCGGCGTTGGCACCACGTCCCCCCACCGGGCCGCGGGCAGGGAGGTGAGGGCGGCATGCGCTCCGAGGTAGGTGGTCTCGAGTTCCAGCAGGATCGAACCGCGCGGGCGCGGGCCGGTGGCGATGACCTGCGCGGGCTCGCCGTGGGCGATGGAGCCGATCCGCCGGAGGTGCGCCACGGAGCTCTCCGCCAGCTCGCGCGCGGTGTGGCCGCAACCCGAATCGCGATGGTCGAACCGTTCGATCGGAAACGCCCGCAGCATCCGGACCAGCTTCTTCATCTCGTGCGCCAGCACCTGCGTGTACGCCTTCCGAACGAACTGCATCTCGAAGACCATCGAGGCCTCCTGTGCGTTCCGCCCGCGGGGCCGCTTGGCGGGCCGGGGGATAGGGTCCCGGCAGCAACAGGATGCCCTGATATGGGGCACGCGCCGGTGACGTCCGTGTGTCGGCCGTGAAACAACCAGCGGGCCCTGGCCCGCCAGGTCACCTCCGCAGCAGGGTGAGCCCGATCTCGAACGCGATCAGGATCACGATGATGAGCTCGAGCATCTCGCCTCGTCGCGCCAGCGACTCGGCGTTCAGCATGTCGTAGGTGCCACGCACGATCGCGATCTTCCGCTCGATCCCGCTCCGCCAGGTCCGTTCGCGGAAATCCAGCAGCGCCTGAGCGTACACCCGGGCGAGGTACACGTCATCCGTCACCTTGAGCGAGTTCTCCACGCGCTCGATCAGCTCCACCGAGTCCGCCACGCGCTGCTGCAGCATCTCGAGCAGCCGGCTGTAGCGGCGACCGAACAGGTGATAGCCCTGCCGCGCTTGTAGGAATCGCGTCTGGATGGCGGGCACCTCGGAGTCGAGGATGGCGTCATACCAGCGCAGCTCCAGCAACTGCGCGTTCGCGAACTCCAGCACGTACTGTACGTCGGTGTCGTTGGGCTCAGGCTCCACCACCAGCGCCGTCGCCCAGGTGAGCACCGCGAGATCGTCCTCGAAGTAGGACAGTCTGGCGGACAGAAGGTCCTTGCGCGCCGATGCGGACAGCGGGCGCGACTCGGCCAGCAGCAATCGCGCGATGTCGCCGTCCTGCAACTCCGAAGGCGGAAACGGCGCGCCGTCGGCAGCGAGCAGTTGATGCACGCGAAAGACCGTGTAGTCCTCGGTGAGGTGCGACACGCCAGGTTGTTCGATCGCGGGCGCGATTCGCGCGAGCAGCCGGTCGCGTGCCTGGACCAGCAGGTCGTGCCAGGGCACGGTTCCCAGTTCGGCGCCCCACGCCGCGAACGCGTTCCAGCCGAGCCCCGGGTGAGCGCCCACGCGAGCGCGCAGCGACACCACGCCGAAGTCGAACACGCGCGCGGAATACTCCACCTCGACGGGCCGGCCGGCGATGATCACGTGGTCGTTACCGAGGCTCACGGTGACCGGCGGATTGGGGATCTGGATGGTCTGCGCTTCGCCGCGCGACGGCCGCCGGCGTTCGGGCGCACTCGAGGCGAGCAGGTCGAAGGCCCGATCGAGTGCGATGGCGTAGCCCACGTCGAACAGTCGGTAAAGGATGGCCTCGCCGTGGACGCGGGGCTCCGTGGGCTCGGCAGTGGGGATCATCAACCGATCATACGGCATGCCCCGAATGTCAGGCACGCCTCGGGAACGCGCTGTCGCGCCTTGGGTTGGCCTGTCCATGGCCCGGCGGAGCCGGGGCCCGAGTGAGTGGGGGGAAGTCGCGGAATGCGCTATTGCCGAGCGAGGCTGATATTGGCACAATTGGATCCTAAACCGAGCGCAGGGCCACACGTCGCGCGCAGGAAGCTTGCGATGCCCCCCCATCCGCCCCTTCGGAGGGCAAGAGAAGCATGCGAGCATCCTTGTGGGCGATTCTGCTCATGGTCAGTAGCCGCGCCGCGTTGGCCGCCGACGGCATCCATTGGACGATCGTCGGGCCGACTTCGGTGGCATTCGATTGGCGCGGTGCGGAGACGACGCTGGACTTCGGCACGTCGCCCGGGGCGTACACGAGAACGGAGTCCGCGTACACGCCGGATCCGTTGCCGGACTCCTCGCCGGGTCCGTACCAGGAAGCGATCCTCACCGGGCTCGCCTCGAACACGCTCTACTACTACCGGATCGGTGAGGGACCGGAGCACACGTTCCGAACGCCACCGCCCGCCGGAAGCAGCGACTTCTGGTTCGCCGTGCAGGCCGACATCGGCAGCAGCCTCTCCTACCCGGTGATCGCGCCCACGCAGGCGCAGATCGCGGCGGACGAGCCAAACGTCAGGGGCGACGACCGCCCACGATTCGTTCTGGTGCCCGGCGACCTCACCTACGGCGACCAGAACGGCATCGAGGACGTGGACGCTCACTTCAACGACGTCCAAACCTGGTCACAGGACGCGGCCTACATGCCCTCGTGGGGGAACCACGAGTGGAACTGCCTGCCGCCCAATTGCTCGGCCAGGCCGGACAACCTCAACAATTACGAAGGCCGGTTCGTCCTGCCGAACACGCAGAGCATCGCGGGCGCGAGTCTGGCGCTCGGCAACGGGCCCGCGGACGACTGGGGCTGGTTCGATTACGGAAACGTACGCTTCATCTCGATGCCCTCACTGGATATGTCGGGCTCCCGCCCTGCATGGCAGACCGCGGTGGGCCCGATCATGGCCGAGGCGCAGGCCGACCCTTCGATCACGTTCATCATCGTCTATGGGCACTTCCCCGCGTGGAGTTCTGGCTCGGATCACGGCGGCGATTCCTCGCTCCAGGCCACGTTCACGAGTCTTCGCGCGAGCTATCCCAAGTTCTTCGTCTCGTTTCAGGGGCACAGCCATCACTATGAGCGCACGAATCCATTCGTGACCGGGGGCGTCCTGAGCACGGTCACAGGCGGCGGCGGAGCGGCATGCGGCGGAGTCTCGAGCGGTCAGCCTTTGTGGGCCGCCTCGCGAGCCAACGAAGCGCATCATCTCAAGATCCACGTCGGCCACGATTTCATCGAGGGCTGGGCCATATGCGGCCCGACGGGGGCCAGCGGCTGCAACGAGAACTGCGAGCCGGGCAGCGTGCTCGACCACTGGTCGTACTTTGTCGGCGAGACCGTGGGGGTGGGCGACCGCCCGAAGTCCGCGGCCATCCGCGAAGGGGTGTTCTTCGATGTCGCGGGGCGCCGCGTCGATCAACCGTTGAGCAGCGGAATCTACTTCCGCGTGCGCGCGGGCGTGCGAGAGGTCGTGATCGTGCGCAAGTAGCGGCGAATCGTTCGCTGCGCGCACGCCCGGAAAAGCCGCGGGCCCCGTCGTGCGTGACGACGGGGCCCGTATGTTGAGCGGCAGGTGCGCCTACTTCAGCACCGCGTCCTTCATCGCCTTCGCGATGCGGAACTTGAGCACGCGCTTGGCCGGGATCTTGATGGCCTCGCCCGTCTGCGGGTTGCGGCCCATACGAGCCTTGCGATTCACGACCACGAGCTTGCCGACGCCCGGGAACACGAAACCGTTCTTCGCCTGCTTGGCGGCGAGGCCAGCGAGCTCTTCGAGAATCGCCGTACCCGTCTTCTTGGTGACTTCGAACTTCGTCGCCAAGTACGCCGCGACCTGCGTCTTCGTCATCATCTTCGCCATGGGATCCTTCCTCCTTGACTGGAACCAGAGGTTCGATAACGGACAGGCGTGAGTCGCACGCCTTGGCCGCTGGTGGGTATAGCAGCGTGGGGCGCGGATTCAAAGGGAAAATCGTAGGGAGGTGCGATTTCGCGCAGGCCTGACGCGGGCGGAATCGCTGCCTGGCTCGGACGCGGGCGGCCGGCGCGGCGATTCCGGCTGCCGCTCGCGACTCAGTCGGCGAGCACGACTCGCTGCGTGCGGGTCGCCGAGCCGTCGCTCGCGCGCACGAAATACACCCCCGCGCGCACCCTCGCGCCACGCTCGTCGCGCGCATCCCATGCGACTGCGTGCCGGCCCGGATCGAGCATGCCGCGCGCCACCACGCGCAGCCGGCGACCAGCCGCATCGAACACGCTCACATCGACTTGGACGCGCGCCGCGAGTTCCAGCTCGAACCGCGCGAAGCCGCGCGAGGGGTTCGGGAACGGGGCCGAGAGCGCGAGCCCCGAGGCTCGCTGGGTGCGCGGCACAGAGAGCGAGACGGTGTTCAGGTCGAGCACCCACGCCGAGCGTCCGTGCGTGAACGCATAGAGCTTGCGAGTGGCCGCGTGGAGCTCCAGGTCCCACACCGGCTGGATGGGCATGTAGCCCCCGAGCGGCACCCAGGTCTCGCCCAGGTTCCGGGTCTCGAACACGCCCAGGTCGGTGCCGGCGTAGAGGGTGCCGGGCAGGACGGGGTCCACCACCAGGTCGTTGACCGGAGCGTCCGGCAGGTTCCCCGAGATCGCCGTCCACGTGGTGCCGCGGTTCGTGCTGCGGTAGACACGCGGATCGTGCAGGTCCTGCCCGAAGCCGCTATGCGCCACGTAGATCACTTGCGGATCGGTCGGGTCGGCGGCCACGCGCGTCACGTAGCGCCCGGGCAGCCCGGCGCTGATGTCCTCCCACAGGCCGCCCGCGGCCTGCGAGCGCCAGACGAGCCCGTCATCGGTGCCGGCCAGGTACAGGTTGGAGTCGGCCTTGGAGATCGCCACCGTGGTGATGGTGCCGTAGTTGACGAGAGCCCCGGGAATGGTGGTGAGGTCGGCGCTGATCGGCGCCCAGGCGCCGCCGGTATTGATGCTGCGGTAGACGCGGTGGCTCCCCGCAAGCAGCGTGTTCTTGTTGTTCGGGCTCGTGGCGAACGGCGTGTTCCAGTTGTAGCGGTCGGTGCCCACCCAGCCACCGGTCTGGACGAACGTGGCGCCGTTGTTGGTGGATCGCCGAACGCCCTGCCTGTCGGAGCAGTACTGCCACTCGGCCAGGATGTTGTTGGTGTTGACGGCATCCACCAGCACGTGGAAGCCGTCCGCGCCGAGGATGCTGCTCCAACCGAGCGGTCCCGTTTCGGTCTTGAGCGTGCCGTTGTCCTGCGTGCCACCCAGCACCTTGTTCGCGTTCTGGGCGTCCACCGTGCCGGCGTAGAACTGGGTGATGGGCAGGTTCTGCGATTTCTGCCACTGGCCGCCGCCGGCCCAGTAGAAGCCGCCGTCGTTGCCGAGGTAGACGCGAGCCGGGTCCGCGGGGTCCAGCCACACGGCATGCTGGTCCACGTGCGCGGTGCCGGTGACGACCTCGGGGATGGCGCCGCCATCCACCGAGTGCAACAACTGCACGCCGCACACCCACACGTCGTCGGCGTCGAACGGCGCCACGGCCACGTGCCCGAAATACCACCCGAATCCGCCGAACGCGTTCCGGTGTGTGGTGGTCAGGTCCGCGCGCTCCCACGTCTCGCCCGCGTTGTCGCTGCGGAAGAGCCCGAGCCCGACGTAGCCGCTGATCGCGCCACTGATCACCGAGGCGTAGAGCCGGGAGGGCCGCGATGGCGCGATCGCGATGGCGATGCGCCCCAGGTTGTCGCCGGCGGGCGGCAGGCCGGTCACGATCTTGGTCCAGGTGCCGCCGCCGTCGGCGCTGCGCCAGACGGCGCAGCCGGGCCCGAACGCGCGCCGGTAGGTGAGCCGTCGTACGCGCTCCCAGGTGGCGCAGTAGATCGTCTCCGGGTGCGCGGGGTTGACCGCGATCTCGCTCACGCCCGTGCTGTCGTTCACGAACAGCGTTCGCGTCCAGGTGGCGCCGCCGTTCAGGCTTCGGTAGAAACCACGATTCGGGTCGGTGGAGAACGCCTTGCCCATGGAGCCAACGTAGATGCGGTTGGTGTCCACCGGGTCAACGGCCACCGCCGCGATGTGCGATGTCTGGCGCAGCCCGCGGTGCGTCCAATTCACGCCCTTGTCGCGCGACACATAGAGCCCGGTGCCGTCGTAGCCGTCGACCGTGGCGTTCGCGTCGCCGGTGCCGCACCAGAGCGAGTTGGCGTTCAGGGGATTCAACGCGAGCGCGCCCACCGAGAAGATGCCGAGCTGGTCGGTGAGTGGCTGCCAGTTGACGCCCCAATCGTCCGAGCGCCACACGCCACCGTTTGCGGCGCCCAGGTAGGCCGGCACGCCGCCGGTCGCTGCCACGATGGCGTTCACGCGACCGCCGATGGCGTAAGGCCCGACCGGTGTCCAGTCGCTCGCCGAGCTCGTGCCCAGTTGTCGCTGGAGGAGCGCGCGTTCGAAGAGCATCTCCTCGACCGCTGCGGCGACGCGCTCGGTGGGGATGGTGCCGTCGGGGAGCGCGCGCTGGCGGAAGAAGTAGTCGGACGGATGCTCCTTGCCGCCCTCCGCAGCCTCGGGGCGCACGGGCAGGTGCGGCAGCAGCGCGCACGCGGCGGCGATCGGGAGGATCAGGAGTGAGCGAAGGCGAAGGCGCATGGGGGGGGTCCGGGCCCCGGTCAGGTGGCTGGGGTTCGCGCAATTGTAGGGGGAATTGGGGCGGGGAGTCCACTGTTGTAAAGACGTGGGGGTATTCCGGATGCGGCGCCTACCCGCGCCCCTTGGGCCGCTTCTCCTTGGGGATCACCAGCTTGAGCGCGCCGTGTTCCTCCGACACACGCACCACCTTGATGTCCACCAGGCCGAAGCCGCGCGCAGCCTTGCGCACGGTGTCCTCGGACAGGTCCTTCCGCCCGCGGGGGTACACCGCCCACAGCGCGCCGTCGGGGTAGATGGCGGGAGCCAGGTCCTCGAGCTTGTCCGTGTCGTTCGGGTGGGTGAGCAGCACGAACACCAGGTCGCAGCCCGCCACGGGCTTCACGCCGGGCTTCTCGCCAAGCGCATTCATGACATCGGTGCGGAACGACGTCTCGAACCGACCCACGAGCACCACGCGCTGCCCGGGCTTGACGCCGAGCTTCTCGATGATCGTCCTGGGACTCAGGATGGACTGCGCCCAGGACTCGGCGCTCCGGCCGAGGGTGAGCGCCAACCGTCCGTCTGGCCACTCCAGGGTGAGTACGCCGTTCTTCACTGTCGCGGCGGTCACCTGGCGCAGCGGGACGGCCACGCGGAAGTCGCCGCGGAAGATCAGCTCGTCCGTTTCGAGCAGCGCCGTGCCCTCGCCCGACTCGCGCCCGAGGCGCGCGTGGCAGACCGCTTCACGACCCATCGTCGGCACCCGCCAGTTCAGGTGAACGCTTCCGATCCCGCAGCGAGCGTAGCAGCGCGGGTCGGAACTTCGCCGGCGTCACGCGCCCGAGCTTCACGTTGGCCACGCCGACGTGCGCGGCCAGCGAGCCGAGTGCGTCCGCCAGTCCCGCGAACGCCGCCTCGCGGTCCACCTCACCCCAGCCCACGCGCGGCGGCGGTTCGCCAGCGGCGAACCAGGGCTCCAGATGCACGTGCCGCGCCTCGAGCACGCCGGCCTCGCGATGCGTCTTCAAGTCCACGCGGCCGAGCAGGTGGCCATCATGCAGCAGCGGCAGGCTGTAGTAGCCATGCTGGCGCTGGTGGCCGGGCACGTAGATCTCGATGCGGTAGAAGAACCCCCACAGTCGGTGCACGCGCTCACGGTGCCAGAGGAACGAGTCGAACGGCGACAGCAGGGTGGTGCCTCGCGATGCCACGCGCTTTCGCTGCGCGCGCTCCAGCTCCGGCAGGTCCTCGGCGCGAGCGAACCACGGCAGGTGCTGGTCCTCCACGTGCACCTCGCGCACGGCGCCCTCAGCCACGAGCGCTCGCAGCGCGGCACGTTGCGCGGGCGCCTTCCACTGGGGCCACGTCCAATAGCGCATCAGGTCGTCCCAGCTGGCGGCGCCCATGGCGGTCAACGAGCGCAGCAGCCGTTCGCGCATCGCCTGCTCGAGCGACAACGCGGGCGTGTTCGCAAACGCTGGCAGCACACGGGCCATCTCGGCGAAGCGCTTGTGGAAGTGGACGCGCGAATGAACACCGATTCGGCCGGCCTTCCACAGGTAGTCGAGCGCGTGCGTGGCCGGTTTCCAGTTCCACCAACCGGCGCCCTTGCCCAGGTGCTTCGGCCGCTCGAACTCGGCATTGCCAAGGGGCCCACGCTTCGCCACCGCCTGCGCCACCGCCTCGATCAGCGCATGATTGCGCTTGCGCCAGCCCTTGTGGCGCGCCTCGAATCTCCGCGGAGTGTCGTCCATGATGGCCCGGTGAAGCGACAGGTCGCGCGTGGCCACGAAGCAGGCCACGTGCGAGAGGTACTCGAACAGCACGCGCTTCCGATAGGTGAGGCGTTCGAGCCGGCCGCGGTCGTAGGGCCCGAACCGGCTCCACAGCGTCACGTGATGCGCGCGGTCCAGCACGTTCACCGAGTCGATCTGCAGGCCGCACGCGCGCGACACGAACTCCGGCAGCGTGCGTTCGGTGAACCGGCGGCCGCGCGGGCGATCGAGCCACTGCCGCTCCAGGAACAGCGCCGCCACGGCGCGGCGCGAGAATCGCGGAGGCATCACGCGCGCGGCTGTGGTGCGGGGTAGGCCTCGCCCAACAGTTCGACCAGGTGCACGAACCGCGGCGTGAGTCCGCGCTCGGCCGCCCCGCGCCGCATGTGCAGCAGGCAGCCGGGGTTCGATGCCACGACCACTTCCGGAGCCACGCTCGCCACCGCGTCCAGCTTGCCCTCGAGTTGCGCGTTCGCCATGTCGGGATGGGTGAGGTTGTAGACCCCGGCGCTGCCGCAACACCAATCGGCGTTGGGAAGCGGCACCAGTTCCACGCCCGGCAGCGAGCGGAGCAATCGCCGAGGCGCTTCGCGCACGCGCTGCGCATGCGCGAGATGGCAGGCATCGTGGTAGGTGACGCGCAGCGGTCGCGTGGGGTCGGCCGCCGCATGCAACGGTGCCGGCGGCGCCGGAAGGTTGTAATGCGCGAGCACCTCGGCCACGTCGCGCGTTCGCTCCGACAACTTCTCGGCGGCACCCGCCGCAGGCGAGCCGTGCAGCAGGTGCCCGCTCTCGCGCAGTGCCGCGCCGCAGCCGGCCGAGTTGGACACCACGAAGTCGTACTCGCCCGCGAACGCGCGCGCGTTCTGCGCACCCAGCGCTTTCGCTTCGCGCCGCAGCCCCGCGTGCGCCTGGAGCGCGCCGCAGCAGCTCTGCGCGCGCGGCACGCTCACGCGCAGGCCGGCCAGCACCATCAAGCGCACGCTCTCGTGGTTCTGCTCGGGGAACATCGCCGGCATCACGCACGAGGTGTGAAACGCGACGTGACCCTTGGGGCTCCCCTCCGGATGGAACACGAGCGCCTCCGCGCGACGCTCCATGCGCGCGCCCGCCGGCAGGCGCGCCGCGACGCGCTCGAGCGCGCGTTCGCGCCGCGGCTTGAGCGCCGGCGTCATGGCCAGGCCCTGCCGGGCGAAGCGTGGCATCAGGCGCTGCGCCAGGGGTGTCGCCAACAGCGCGGCCAGCGGCCGCGCCTGTCCAAGTCGCAAAAGATCGGCCGCGAGCGCCACGCGCCCAGTGTGCGGCAGCACGCTCCGCAGCACCCAGTGGCCCAGCAGCCTCAGGGCGGAAGTGCCGCGCCAGCGCCGCGTGAGCTGGCCACGCGTGGCTTCGAGCAGTCGCGAGTAAGGAACGCCCGCCGGGCACACCGTTTCGCACGCACGGCAATCGAGGCACAGGTCCAGGTGCCCGACCAGCGGATCGCTCGGCGCGATACGCCCCTCGGCGAGCCCGCGCATCAGGTAGAGCCGGCCGCGCGGCGAGTCGGGTTCCTGCTTGAGCGTGCGATAGGTGGGGCAAGCCGTGAGGCACAGCCCGCAGTGGATGCAGGTGTGCAGCTCGGGCGTGTGCGGCGCGTCCTCGCCGTCGAACCACGACGGCAGCGAGACGGGATGGACGTGCGGCTCGGGATCGGGAGCGTGTGCGTTCACGGCCGCGGAGGATAGCAGCGTCGCGCGCTAGCCGTCGGTCTCCAGGTGGATGCGGTGGAGGATCCGGTGGAGTCCCGGCGACAGCAGCAGCCCCACGCTCGCCAACAGCATGACGCCTGAATACAGCGCATAAACCGATGCGAATACCTTGCCAGCGTCGGTGGCCGGCGCCGGTCCCACGGGCCCCATGCCGCCCATGATCATCGAGGCGCTGTAGAGGCAGTCCACCCAGCGCGGGATCCCCACGATCCAGTGATAGCCCGCCACGCCGAGCAACAGCGAGAACGTCAGCAGGCCTCCAGCGAGCATGGCGCTGGTGATGAGCCGGCGGCGGAACTCCCGCGGGCTCGCGATGGGCTCGCGCTTGTGCTCGAACTGCAGCGGGCTGCGCGCGCGCTTTATCATGGCACCAGCACCAGTTTGCCGAAGTGTTCGCGCGCCTCGATGCGCTCGTGCGCCGCGCGGGCCTGGGCCAACGGTCGCACGGAGTCCACCACCGGTCGGAGCGCGCCGCTGGCGATGTGGCGCAGGGCGTCGTTCAGGTCGGAGCGCCGGCCCATCCACGAGCCGAGCAGCGTCAGATGGCGGCCGAACAGCAGGTCCACATCGAGCGACACCTTGCTGCCGATGGTGGCGCCGCAGGTCACGAGCCGGCCGTCGCGCGCCAACGCCGCCACGCCCGCCTCGAACACGCGGCCGCCCACGTGCTCCACCACCACATCCACGCCCTTCCTGCCCGTGAGCGCGCGGGCGCGCTGGGCGATGTCCTCGCGGGCGTGGTCAATGGTGTCGTGCGCGCCCAGCTCGCGCGCCCGGGCCAGTTTCGCGGCGCTGCCGGCCGTGGCGATGACGCGCGCGCCATGGAGGCGTGCGACCTGCACCGCGGCGCTGCCCACGCCACTCCCGGCGCCGATCACCAGCACGTCTTCGCCGGCGCGCACACGGGCGCGCGTCACCAGCATGTGCCACGCGGTCACGAACACCAGCGGCACGGCCGCGGCCTGCTCCCACGACAAGTTCTCCGGGTACGGCAGGCAGTTGACCGCCGGCACCGACACCAACTCGGCGTAGCCACCGTTGCGCTTGCGACCCAGCACGTCGTACGCGCGGCACAGGTGATCGTCGCCATTGGCGCACGCGGCGCAGACGCCGCACGAGAGCGTCGGGCAGACGAGCGTGCGCGCGCCCGGCGCCACGTGCGTCACGCCCGCGCCCACGGCCACGACCTCGCCGACGATGTCATTGCCGAGGATGTGCGGCATCTCGGGTTCCAGCCCGGGCAGCCCCGCGCGCACCCACAGGTCCAGGTGATTGACGCCGCATGCGCGCACGCGCACCAGGGCCTCGCCCGGCCCGGCCACCGGATCGGGCCGTTCACCGTGCACGAGCACTTCGGGGCCGCCGAAGCGTTCGAAGTAGACCGATCGCATCAGGGGTTCCCGGCTTCCGGCCGGGTCCGGGGCCGCGCACGCGAACGCTTACTCGTCATAGAGCACCGTGGGTTCCTGGTAGAAGCGCACCTGGCGTTTCGTGAGGCGCTCCGCGGTCCAGGTCTCGAGCCACGCGTTTTTCTGGTCCAGTGACATGTTGGCGTCTTCGCACATCGAGACCGGCACGTTCACGCGCAGCGCGCGCCAGCGGATCAGATGGCGCGTGATACCCGCGGGCAGGAACTCGCCGGCGCCCGCCAGGTCGATCACCTCGGCGGGATCGTAGTGCGGAAAGATCACCAGCGCCTGCACTTCCGGGTGTTCCTTGCGTGCGCGCGTCAGTGAGTCGCTGGTCACGCGCGTGTAGGGCACGCGATCCTGGTAGAGGTGCACGAGCGAATTCAGCAGTTCGTTCCGCTCGCGCAGCGTGTGGCCGCCGTGCGCCACGATGACGTCTCCGTCGTTCAGCACCACGCAGGCGAGCGCTTCGCGCCGCGCCAGCATCGCACGCGCATGCACGCGATCGTGGTGGCGGAAATCGAGCCCGGGAATGGTGGACAGGCCGCGCTCGAGGACCTCGCGCGCGTCGGCCGCGAGCGCGTGGAACCAGGTGTGCAGCTCCACCGATGGCGACTCGTAGCGCACGACCTGCACCAGCAGGTGCGGCCAGCCGGCGGCCCGCGCAGCGGTGCTGCGATTGGCGCCGTCCAGGACCACGAAGCGGGGTTCCACCCGCATGCCGTCGCCCACCTGCGTCACGATGGGCGGATTCTTGAGCGCGCCGCTCTCGCGCAACCGTCGCACCAGTGGCTCCGTGCGCTGGAGGTCGTGGTACTCGTGCGGGTAGACCGCGTCGGTGGGGACGAAACGCAGGTCGGGAAGGCGAAAATCGGCGTGGCTCATGTCGCGGGGCACTCTAACGCAAAGTGCTGGCGACTCGCGCGCGGCGCCGGATACACTCCGGCCCGAGGACCCCCCTACCGATCCCCCGGATCTGGAGGCCGCGGATGAGTCCCCGTCGCGGGCGCTGCGCGATCGCCGAGCGCCCCGAGGTGCACCGATAGAACGCGCCGCCCGACTCGCAACGCGTGTGGCGCTGGTGGTCGCGATCCTCGGCTTCTGGCCCGCCGCACTCGAACCCTTCGCACCCCTCAAGGCCGTGTTCCTACGCGGCATCGGCCTTGGCCTGCTGGTGTGGGTGGGCGCCGAGGCGTGGGCAGGGCGCGTTCGGCGACCCGGCGCGTTGACGCTGGCTGTGGCGGGCTGGGTGGTGGTGAGCGCGCTGGCCACGGCGTTGTCGTGGTCGCCGAGGCTGTCATTCGTGGGCGAGCTCGGCCAGCGTGAGGGCCTGCTGCTGGCACTGGCGCTCGCGGGCCTGCACGTGGCCGCGGCGCATGCGCATCGCGACGAACGCCAGGTCCGGACCACATTACTGACATTGCTGCTCGCCGGTGTCGGCGCGGCACTTCACGCACAGCTCCAGTTGGCGGGCCTCGATCCACTCTCCGCGGACGGCGTGCGCACGCATGCGGTCCACGGCGGCCTGGCGCTGCTCCCCACGGGACCGCTGGGCGATCCTCGACTGCTCGGCGTTGTGCTGGCCGTGGTGCTGCCGGTGGCGCTGGCGCGCCTGGCAGAAACGCGAAGCGACGCCACGTGGCTCGTGCCCGCCACGGCGTTACTCGCCGCATCCCTCGTCACCACGCTCGCACGCGAAGCGTGGTTCGCGGCGGCGATCGGCTCCGCCGTGGCGCTGGCCGCCGCGTTGGTCGCGGGTGCCCCTGTGGGACGCGTGGCGTGGACGACCGCGGTGAGCCTGCTGCCCGCGCTCGTGCTTGCCACGGTGGCCGCCTCGGACCCGAGCGTCTCCCAGCTTGCGGGATCGCTCGACGCGCACGCGCCCGCCACGCGCGAGATCATCGTGCGCGGCGCGTTCCAGCTGTGGAGCGAGCGGCCTTGGTCGGGCGTGGGCCCCGACGCGTTCGGCTTCGCCTACCCGCGGGTGCAGGAGTTGGCGTTGTGGCGCGACGGCTGGGTGGCCCTGCCCGTTCAGGCGCCCACCGTGGCGCTCCAGTTGCTCGCCACGCTTGGCGTGCTGGGCGTGCTGGCCGGGCTCGCGTGGGTGGTCGCGGCGGGGCGGGGGATCGTGGTCGCGTGGCTCGGACTGCCCGCGGCGCGAGCAACGCTGGCCGGCCTCGCGGG
>JANNKI010000062.1:0-2635 GCA_031396225.1 bacterium
GCGGGCTCGACTGGTACGAGGCGAGCGGCCTGATCGGCGCCGTGGCCGCGCACAAGCGAATCGTTGGCTTCGACGTGGTGGAGCTCGCACCGATTCCCGGCAACGTGGCGTCGGACTTCCTGGCCGCGCGCATGACCTATCGCATGATCGGTCTCATGCTCCAGAGCCAGCGATGAGCACGGCCACCGGCGCTGCACAGTTGATGCTGCGCAAGGGGGAGGACCGTCGCGTGCGCGGCGGACACCCGTGGATCTTCTCCAACGAGGTCGAGAGCTGGTCGGGGGCGGTGGAGGACGGCGGGATCGTGGAGGTGGCCGACCACCGTGGCGCATTCCTGGGCCGCGCCTACGTGAACCGCCACAGCTTGATCTGCGCACGCTTGCTGACCCGCGGCCGCGACGAGATCGACACCGCCTTCTTCGTGAAGCGGCTCGAGCGCGCCAGGCGGCTGCGCGAGTCCGTGTACCCGGATGAGCCCGCGACACGCCTGGTGTACGGCGAGTCCGATCAGCTCCCGGGCCTGGTGGTGGACCGCTACGGCGACTGGCTGTCGGTGCAAGTGCTCACGCTCGGCATGGAGCGGCGGCTGGCCGAGCTGAGGGCCGCGCTGGAGCAGGTGTTCGAGCCCAAGGGAGCCGTGTTGGTGGCCGACTCCCCGCTGCGGTCGCTCGAGGGGCTCGATCAGCGGCGCGAGACGTGGTGGGGGGAGGTGCCCGAGCGCGTGGCGGTGAAGGTGGGCGGCTTCGCGCTCGAAGTGGACCTGCTGCACGGCCAGAAGACCGGGCTGTTCCTGGACCAGCGCGAGAACCGCAAGCGCGCCGAGGCGCGCGCCCACGGACGCAGCGCACTCGACGTGTTCTGCTACCAGGGCGAATGGAGCATGCACCTGGCGCGCGGCGGAGCCACGAGCGTGCTGGCGGTGGACTCGAGCGAACCGGCGCTGGCGCTGGCGCGCGAGAACGTGGCGCGCAACGGCCTGGCCGAGCAGGTGCAGTTCCTGCGCATGGACGCGTTCGACGCGCTCCGGCGGCAGGAGCGCGAGGGCAAGCGCTATGGGCTCGTGGTGCTCGACCCGCCCGCGTTCATCAAGTCCCGCCGCGCGGTGGCCGCAGGCGCTCGCTCCTACCGCGAACACAATCGCCTGGCCATGAGCCTGCTCGAGGAGGACGGGATCCTCGTGAGCTGCTCGTGCAGCCACCACCTGGACGACGACATGTTCCGCCAACTGCTGCTCGAGGCCGCACGCTCCGCGAAGCGCCCGATGCGAGTGCTCGACTGGGCCGGCGAGGCGCCCGACCATCCGCGGCTCCTGGCGGTGCCCGAAACGCACTACTTGAAGTGCGCGGTGCTGCAGGCGCTCTAGCCGCGCCGGTGCCGGCCGCGTTCGCCACCGCCGTACGGCCCGACGCGGCGACAGTTGTTGCAGCAGCGTGGGTTGTGCGGCGAAGATCGCTGGTGGGGCCGCGGAGAGCGCCGCTCGCCGGGGCCTCGCTCGAGCCCGGCTCCGCCGGGGGCCACGCTCTGTGAGATCGTGGACTCGCCATGTTAGGTTCGGGTTGACACGGGGCGGCCCGAGAGGTGGAGAAGCGGTTCAAGGCGTTTGACGCCATCCTCGATCCATAGTGAGGTCAGCTGCGCGAGACCGTCAGCTCGACGATTTGGAGGTCAACAGGTGGCCTTGCGACCTCGAAACAGTAAGGGCTTGGCGTCGGGACGCGGTCGCAGCAAGGGACAGCACCGCACCGATCGATCCCCTGCATTGCCGACCCGGACGGAGGATGCCGCGGGCGAGCGGGGCAGAGGCGCGTCATTCCTGATCGTCGGTGTCGGCGCTTCGGCCGGCGGGCTGGAGGCGTTCACGCAGCTGCTCAGGGCTCTGCCACTGGATACCGGCATGGGATTCGTGCTGGTGCAGCATCTCGACCCGGACCATGATAGTGCGCTGGCGCAGATCCTCGCGCGCGCCACTTCACTTCCGGTGCTCGAGATCACGAACGATGAGCTAGTCCGGGCCAATCACGTCTATATCATTCCGCCCGACACTGACCTGAGCATCGCCGGGGGCGTTTTGAAGATTCAGCCGCGTGAGCGGACGCGTGCGCCGCATCGGTCCATTGATGCTTTCTTCAAGTCGCTGGCGCAGGACCAGCGCGAGCGGGCCGTGGGCGTGGTGTTGTCCGGCACGGCGAACGACGGCACGCTTGGACTGGAAGCGATCAAGGCTGAGGGCGGGATCACCTTTGCCCAGGATGCATCGGCCAGACACGACTCGATGCCACGCAGCGCCGTGGCGACGGGCTGCGTGGATTTCGTTCTTTCACCGACAGACATTGCGAAGGAGCTCGCGCGGATTGCAAAGCATCCTTCTGTCGCCGGACACGCTTTGCTCGCCCCCGCGGAAGACGACGGGGCATCCGCGTCAACGCAGGAGGACGAGCAAGCGCCGCGGCCATCGGGCGAGCACGGTTCGTCGCTCACGCAAGCCGAGCAGGAGCGTGCCGAGGCCGAGGGCGGCCGTGGTGAGGGGGCCGGGTCCAAGTTCGCCCAGGACGGCTACAAGCGGATCCTGTTGCTCCTGCGCAACCATTCCCGCGTGGACTTTTCGCTCTACAAATCCGCCACCATCCAGCGCCGT
>JANNKI010000092.1:0-7767 GCA_031396225.1 bacterium
GCAGCCGCTACGACCGCCCGCTCGACGACGTGATGACGATCGAGCGCGAGATCACCAGCACGATCACGAAGCAGCTGAGGCTGAAGCTCACCGGCGCGGACCTCGCGCGTCTCGCGCAGCGCGGGACGGGCGATGCACGGCACGAGCGACCCGCGCGATGCGCTGCTCGCGGCGCGATCCGCCCTCGCCCGTGCCATCACCCTCGATGCCGATCTAGCCGAGGCGCACATCGTAGCCGGCAACATCCGGCTACTTTTCGAGTGGGACGGGCCAGCCGCCGAAGCGGCGTTCCGTCGCGCGGTCGAGGCGGCGCCAGGAAGCGCGGACGCGCACATGGAGCTCGAGTTCTCCTTGTGGGCGCTCGCGCAGCCCGACGAGTGGCGACCAAGCAATGCAGCGCAGGCGTTGACGCGACCACGCACGCCGGCTAGCGTGCCGGCGCGACTCGTTCACCCCGGTTTGGCCCGCTCGCCCGTGGCCGGAGAGACCCTCGACATGGCTGCTCCCGACCTGATCCGCATCGCCAACGCCGGCGGCTACTGGGGCGATGACCTGGGCCAGTTCCGCCGCCAGGTGGAGCTGGGCCCGGTGGACTACGTGACGCTCGACTTCCTGGCGGAGATCACGATGTCCATCATGCAGAAGCAGCGAGCGCGCGACCCCGAGGCGGGTTACGCGCGCGACTTCATCACGCAGGTGGAGGCCACACTCGACCTGCTTCTCGCCGGCGGCGTGAAGGTGGTCACGAACGCCGGCGGCGTGAATCCGGCCGCCTGTCGGCGCGCGGTAATCGCGGCCGCGGCCCGGAAGAGCCGTGCCATTCACGTGGCGGCGGTGGCGGGCGACGACCTGATGGCGCGCCTCGACGAGTTGAACGCCGCCGGCGCCAGCCTGGACAACATGGAGGACGGGCGCGCGTTCGCGGACGTGCGCGAGCGGGTGTCGTCCGCCAACGCCTACTTCGGCGCGTGGCCGGTGGTGGAGGCTCTGCGAACCGGCGCGCAGATCGTGGTGACGGGCCGCTGCACGGACACGGGCATCACGCTCGCCCCCATGATCCATGCGTTCGACTGGGCGCCCGACGACTGGGACCGCCTCGCGGCGGGCATCGTGGCCGGGCACATCGTGGAATGCGGCGCCCAGAGCACGGGCGGCAACTTCACCGACTGGCGCGACATCCCCAGGTTCGCCTCGATCGGCTATCCGGTGCTCGAGGTGCACGAGGACGGCTCGTTCGTGGTCACCAAGCACGCCGGCACCGGAGGTGCCGTCACCGTACGCACCGTGAAGGAGCAGTTGGTGTACGAGATGGGCGACCCGCGCGCCTACATCACGCCCGACGTGGTGGCGGATTTCGGCAGCATCCGTCTCGAGCAGGCCGGAAAGGACCGCGTGCGCGTGTGGGGCGTGAAGGGCCGCCCGGCGCCGCCGTCGCTCAAGATCAGCGCGGCCTATGGCGAAGGCTGGAAGGCGAACGGCATGCTCATCATCTCGGGGCCCGACGCGCTCGAGAAGTCCGAGGCATTCGCGGCGCTGTTCTGGGAGCGCGTCGGCGTGACTTTCGAGGCAACGCTCACCGAGCACGTTGGCGCTTCCGCATGTTGGGGGCCGCTGGCCCCCAGAGTTGCGGTGCCCGAGGTGCTGTTGCGGCTTGGCGTTCGCGATCACGACCGCGCGAGGATCGATGCGTTCTCCCGCATGGTGCCCGCGGTGATCCTGTCGGGCCCGCCCGGCGTGGCGGTGACCGGCGGCCGGCCGCAAGCGCAGGAGGTGGTGGCCTACTGGCCGGCGCTCGTGCCGCGCGAACTCGTGCGCCCCACGCTCGTCACCGCTGCGGGCGAGCGCATGCTCGACTGGCCCACGCCGCTCCAGCCCATGTCCGATCCTGTCAACCTGGCGCTACCGCCGTGGCCGGAGACCACGAAGAATGGCAACGCCAGGACCATGGTCACGGTCCCGCTCTCCGAACTGGCGCATGCGCGCAGCGGCGACAAGGGCGACATGTCGAACATCGGCGTCATCGCGCGTGCTCCCGAGATCTACCCGTGGCTGGTGGCCACGCTGAGTGCGAAGCGCGTGAAGAAGTACTTCGCGGGCATCGCGCTGGGTGACGTGCAACGGCACGAGGTGCCGAACCTGTGGGCGCTCAACTTCCTGCTCGCCGAGTCCCTGGGCGGCGGCGGCACGGTGAGCCTGCGGTTGGACGCCCAGGGCAAGACGCTGTCGCACGCGCTGCTCGCGATGACCGTTCAGGTGCCCCGGGCGCTGATCGCCTGCGCGCGACGCGGCGACAACGATCATCGCTCGACACTGGGGCTCAAGCGGCTCCCCCTGCCCCGACGCAAGGTCACCGCCAGGGGCCGGCGGTCTACGAAGGCAAAGGCTTAAAGGCAAGTGGCACAGAGAGTTGCTGAACTCGCCCCGGTGGTGCAACCCGCCGAGGCGTTTTTCTCGTATGGACAGTAGATTTCAGAGTGATATCATTCTGAAAGACCCAAAAAGGAGGCTCACGCCATGATCCGTGAGAGTGCCGCCAAGTGCAGGTCCGGCATGTTCATGCTGGTGATGCTCCCGCTGCTCCTGATCCTCAATGTGTGGTGGGTGGTGATGGCCGCACGCGCCGCGACGCCGATCCCGGTGCTCGCTGCCGCACTCGTCCTGGTCACCCTCTGCATCATGCTCGGCGGTTTCTTCGTGGTGGAGCCGAACCAGGCGTCGGTGCTGATGCTTTTCGGCAACTACAAAGGCAGCGAGCGACGGCCCGGGCTGTGGTGGGCGAATCCGTTCATGTCCAAGAAGAAGGTCACGCTGCGGGTGCGCAACTTCGAGAGCAGCAAGCTCAAGGTCAACGACCACGACGGCAACCCCATCGAGATCGGCGCCGTGGTCGTGTGGCGCGTGGTGGACTCGGCCGAGGCCCTCTTCCAGGTGGACAACTACGACAACTTCCTGCACGTCCAGACCGAGGCCGCGCTGCGCAACCTGGCGGTGAGCCACCCCTACGACGCGCATAACGACGGGCAGTGGTCGCTCCGAGGCAACACGATCGAAGTGGCGGACCAGCTCAAGAAGGAGGTCCAGGCGCGGCTCGAGAAGGCGGGCATCGAGGTGCTCGAATCGCGCATCAGCCACCTCGCCTACGCGCCCGAGATCGCCAGCGCGATGTTGCGGCGCCAGCAGGCCAGCGCCGTGATCTCGGCGCGCACGAAGATCGTGGAAGGCGCGGTGAGCATGGTGCAGATGGCGTTGGACGAGCTTTCCAAGCGGTCCATCGTCACGCTCGACGAGGAGCGCAAGGCCGCCATGGTGAGCAACCTGCTGGTGGTGCTGTGCAGTGAGCAACAGACGCAGCCCATCGTGAACGCCGGAACGCTCCACCAGTGACGGAGTGAACGCGCCGTGGCGGAACGCAAGGCCTTCCTGATGCGGGTCGATCCCGCGGTCCTCGACGCCCTGCAACGCTGGGCGTCGGATGATCTCAGAAGCCTGAACGCGCAGATCGAGTTCCTGCTCAGGCGGTCGCTCCAGCGCGAGGGCCGCTTGCCGGGCGGTGCCGCCGCCCGGCCGGCGCCGCAGGTGGGGGAAGCGGGCGAGAACACCTGACCCGCATCCTGCCGGCGGCTACTTGTAGCGCCGCTTGAGCTCGCTCCAGGTGGAGGGCTTCGCCGCTCCGGCACCGCACGTGGGCGTGCCGCCCTGCCACTTGACCACGTTCGCCGCGCCACCCATGCCGGCGATGCCGGTGGTGAGTTCGACATCGCGCTTCTCGTGCGTGGTGAGCACCATGCGCTCGATTGTGATGCATGCCGGCTTCGCGCATCCGTCGCACGCCGCCGGGCCGTTGCTTCGCGCATGGTTGATGACCATGCGGAACGCCGCGTACGTGTTCCCGCCCGAGATCGTCTGGATCGCGGCGATCGGCACGGCCATGGCGAGGCGTACGTCCACTCCGTTCGAACCGTCGATCTTGTAGAGCCCTATGCCGCCCGCGGCCTGACCCTGCCACGGGTCGCCGCATTCGGTCTCGGTGCTCACATCGAACACCATGCTGATGGACGTGGACCGGCAACTGCCGCGGCTCACCATCTGCCACCACGACGGGATGTTCCCATCGGCGGTGGTGATGCGCATGTAGGCCTCGACGCCCGACAACCCGAGCGACGTGGGCGAGGAGAACGAGCCGACCAGCACCTCGGCTCCGGTGCCGCGGTCGCACGCGAAGTTGCGGTTCGAGGTGCCTTCGCAGGTGTTCCAACGAAGCGCCATGCCGGCGGCTTGCGCGGGGAGCGGGGTCGCGAGGAGGACAAGGGCCAGGAGCAGGCGTCGCAATCGAGTTCTCCGGTGGGTGCTGGGGGGTGGCCGGGCACGAAAGAGTCTGACGGCGGGCCCGCTTCCTTGCAAGGTCCGGGGCAAGCGGTACGACCGGCGCGTGGAGACCACGGCGGTTGTTCGTGAGTGCGGCCACGGTGTTGGGCACCCGGCGTGCGGGCCAGCCCCAACCGGCCGGGACCCCGGCCCCGACGCCGTGGTGCCAGGCAGATCGGGGGCGGTGGGGCGCTACTCCAACAACCCCTCGCGGATCGCGAGTTGCGTGAGCACCGCGATCGAGCGCACGTCCAGCTTGCGCATGAGGCCCGCGCGGTGGGACTCCACCGTGCGCACGCTGATGTCGTACTGCGCGCCGATCTCCTTCGACGTAAGCCCGCGCGCGATCCCCACCCACACCTCGCGCTCGCGCGGCGTGAGTCGCGCGGACGTGTCGTCGCGGCCCGCGCGCACGAGCCGAGCCATCATCTCCTGCACCGGCGCGCCGAAGTGCGGGCGGCCGGCCATGACGTCTGCGATGGCCTCGGGCAGCTCCTGCACCGCGAGGTCCTTGGACAGGTAGCCGTCGGCGCCCTCGCGGAGCGCGCGCGCGATGTACTCCGGCTGCACGTGCAGCGTGAGCACCACGATGCGCACGCCGCCCGCGGCGTCGCGCGCGCGGCGCAGCACGTCGAACCCGTCGCCCCCGGGCATGTTGAGGTCCAGGAGCAGTACGTCGGGTTCCAGGCGCACCAGCAGTTCCAGCGTTTCGTCGCCCCGAGCGGCCTCGCCCACCACCTCGATGCCGCCTGCCGCCTCGAGCACACTGCGCACACCGGAGCGCACGAGCGCGTGGTCGTCGGCGAGTAGCACCCGCACCGGACGCGGTGCGCTCACGACGCGCTCCGCACGAACACCGCCATGGGCACTGTCGCCTCCACGCGCAGCCCACCCGCTGATGCCGCCTCCAGCCGCAGCGTGCCTCCCGCTGCGCTCACGCGCTCGCGCATGCCGAGCAGTCCGAGATTGGGCTGGAGTCCCGCGCGCATGCCGCTCCCGTCGTCCTCCACCACCAGCCGGCCTTCGTCGCGCCGCCGCGCGAGCGACACCCAGGCGCGGCGCGCGCCCGAATGTCGCGCCACGTTGGTGAGCGCCTCCTGCGCAACGCGGTAGAACATGAGCGCCACGTCGGGAGGCCAACCGGGAGACTCGTCGATCTCCAGCGACACGTCGATGCGCGTGCGCCGCGCGAAGTCCTCGACGTGAGCGCGCAGCGCCGGCGCCAGCCCCAGGTCGTCGAGCGCGCGCGGACGGAGCAACTCGCTCACGTCCCGGATGCGATTCAAGACGTCCGCGACGCGTGCGCTGGCTTCGGTCCGGCCCTCGAGGTCCAGCTGGATCTTGAGCGCCGTCAGCGTCTGCCCCGCCTCGTCGTGAAGTTCGCGAGCGATTCGCCGCCGCTCTTCTTCCTGCGCTCGCAGCAACATCCCCGAGAGGTGCTCCAGCTCGGCCGTGCGCTGGGCGAGCGCCGTGCGTTCGTCGCCCAGCACCAGCGCCAGCGTGCCCACCGCCACCAGCACCAGCAGCGTGACGTCCATGAACACGCCGAGCAGAACTCCCGAGCCCTGTGCCCGAAGCAGCGGATAGTCCAGGTGATGGAAGCCCCAGAGCAAGAAGGCCCACGCGAGCACGCGTGCGCCGGTCGAGCGCGCCAGTCGGTCCCGTCGCAAGAACACCAGTCCGGTCCCGATCGTGACCGCCGACAGGAGCAGCGCCGAGGACAGGCCGGCGGTGGCCATGTCGTGCATCACGAACACCGTCACCGCCGCCCACCCCGCGGCGAACGCGGGCGCCAGGAGATAGGCGGGCCGCCACGGCGTGCCTACCGCGAACTGGAGCGCCGCCCAGAGCAACAGCAGCCCCGACCACAGCGTGACGACCTGGTGCGCGAACAACCAGCCCAGGTCGCGTTGCTGCAGGTACGCCGCGATAAACGTGAGCCGCAGCGCGTACACGAACCACGCCGCGGACCACGTGGCGTGGAAGGACTGCCTGCGCTGGCGCCAGAGCCCAAGGTGCACCGCGGACAGCGCGAGCGTGCACAGGGTCTGGAACAGCAGCGCTGCGATCGGCTCGTAGGTCATCGGGCCCTTGACGGGGGGAATCGGGGATGTTAGTTAGGGTGCCCTAACGTTAGGTTGTCCCACCTGAATCACGCCTCAGCCACCAATCTGGAGCCTCGCATGCTCTCGGGCAAGCACACGCACGATCGCGACCTCACGCCCAGCCAGGAACACTACCTGCGCGCCATCTGGGAACTCCGCTCGAAACGTGGCTACGCACGCCTCGCCGATCTCGGGCGAGCGCTCGAGGTCACGCCCGCCACGCTGTCGGTCGGCCTGCGGCCACTCGAGGCTCGCGGCCTCGTGGCGCACGACGACCAGCGCTTCCTGTTGCTCACACCCGCGGGAGAGCGGCTGGCGCGCGAGGTGCATCACCGTTACGTCGTGCTGCGCTCGTTCCTTCACGACGTGCTGCGCGTGCCGGAGGCGACCGCCGAGCACGAGGCCTGCCTGATCGAGCACGACGTGAGCGGCACCACGACCGAGCGCATCGTGGACTTCCTGAAGCTACTTGAGCAAGACCGCGAGCTGGGCGACCTGTTTCGCGCGCGAGTTGACGCGTTCCACCGCTCGTGCGGACAGACCCGTGCCTGCACGGACTGCGGGCTCGCGTGCCTGACTCCCCCGCCGCGATGAGGGGCCGGCCGTCGCCATTCGCGTGGCCGTGCGTGCTCGCACTGTTGCTGTCGTGGCCGACGTACGCGATCGAGTCGCCGTCAGGTGGCACACGAGCCCCGGCCGGAGAGACGACCCGCGCGCGTTGGCTCATGGGGAGTTTGTTCACGTTTCGCGCCTCCGGCTCTGCGGTGGCGCGCGCCGGCGCGGACGCCACAACGGCCGCAGCGCTTGCGGCCGCGCTCGACAGCGTGGCCTCGCTCGAAGCGCGGCTCAGTAACTGGCGCGAGTCGAGCGAACTGTCGCGACTGAATGGCCTCGGCAGCTGCGAGAGCCCCTCGCCGCCGCTCGCCGCGGTGCTCGACTCGGCGCTCGCGCTGGCCGCGTTCACGCGAGGCGCGTTCGACCCCACGGTGGAGCCGCTCACGCGCGCATGGGACCTGCGCGGCGCGGGGCGCGTGCCCTCGGCGGTCGAACTCGCGGACGCGCTCGCGCGCGTGGGCTGGCAACGCGTGCGACTGCGTGACGACCGCGTGGAACTGGACGGCGCACAACTCGACCTGGGCGGCATCGGCAAGGGTTTCGCGCTCGATCGTGCCGCCGAAGTGCTGCGCGCGCATGGCCTCCACGATGCCACGCTCGATGCCGGCGGGCAGCGGCTGGAGTTGGGCGCGGACGCGTGCAGCGCGTGGGTGGCGCACCCGTTGCGGCGCGAGGAGCCCGC
>JANNKI010000094.1:0-33702 GCA_031396225.1 bacterium
GGCCGAGCAGGCAGGCGGATCGGCCAGCAACGGCAGCCAGCGCATCATGGACCTGGCGCCCGCGGCGCTGCACCAGCGCACGCCGCTCATCATCGGCAGCCCCGACGATGTGGCCGAGGCCCAGGCGTTCATCCAGGAGAAGCACCCCGTCGTCAAGAGCGAGCGCCGGCTGCGCTGACCGTTCACCCGCGCCGCGACGACGGTTGCTGAGCCGTCCGGGACGGCGTATCTCCAGCTTCCCACCATCTCTCAACAAGTAGAGTCCGGCGCGCGTCCTGCTGCTCAGAACCAGCGTCGAGCCATCAGCCACTTCCATCTTGTGGGGGGGTTGACGATCGGGCCAGCATCGTCCCGAGTCCCGTGGAGTGGGACCGCAACGTGTCCGAGGCGAGCTCGACCGCCTCTTACGCCCGCGCCGAGCGAGAAGGCATGCGCGCGCCTCACCCGCTCCGCGGCCACAGGCTGGCCACGCGCCAGCGGATCTCGTCGCGCACCTCGCGGAACGCGTCCAGCCGGCCCGGCTCCGGCACCGCACTCGGGTCCGGCAACGGCCAGTGCACCCGGCGCACGGGCCCAGCCAGCGCCGGGCAGCTCTCGTCGGCCTCCCCGCACAGCGTCACCACCGTGTCGCACTCCCGCCACGGCACGTCGTCCAGGTGCTTGGACGACTGCGCGGTCAGGTCCACGCCCACCTCGCGCATGACCTCGAGCGCGCACGCGTGAATGCCGCGCGGCTCGGTGCCCGCGCTCATCACCTCCACGCCGGCCGGCGCCGTGCCGCGGGCGAAGCCTTCGGCCATCTGGCTCCGGGACGAGTTGTGGACGCACAAGAACAGCACCTTACCGGGCGGCCGCGTGATGAAGGCGGCGGGTCGCTGATCGTCCGCCTTCATCGTGACGACATCAGGCTTTTGAACGTGCGTGCGGCAGCCACGCCCGCCAACATCGGCGCCAGCCAGTACACCCAGTGGTGCGTCCACACGCCCGAGGCGCAGGCGGCGCCGAACGCGCGCGCCGGGTTCATCGCCGCGCCCGTGAGCGGCCCGCCGACCAGGATGTCCGCGCACACGACGAGGCCGATGCCGAAGCCGCCGATCCTCGGGCCGCGTTCGTCCACCGCCGTGCCCCACACGACGGTCACCAACAGGAACGTGAGCACGAACTCGAGCAGCAGGCCCTGCGACACCGACACGCCCGCGGCCAGCATGGGCACGCCGTAGTGCACCGCCTCACCCGCCTCGCCCGGCATCACCGAGCGCAGCAGGAAGCTGGCGGCGATCGCGCCGACCAACTGCGACACCCAGTAGGTGATCGCCGAGGTGAGCGACATGCGGCGCGTGATCACGAATCCCAGCGTCACCGCGGGATTGAAGTGCGCTCCGGACCAGGCCCCGAGCGCGGAGATCATCGTGGCCAGCGCCAGGCCGTGCGCGATCGCGACCACCAACAGGCTGTCGCCGCCGCTCGCCTGCTGCATGATGACGGCGCCCTGTCCGATGAAGCACAGCGTGAAAGTGCCGAGGAACTCGGCCCAGTAGGATTTCGGTCCCTGATCCATGCCACCTCCGTGTGCGGGTGCCGTGCCAGCGTCGCGCGGCACCGTAGCGGCGCAGCGGCAGGGGCGTCAACGCGTCCGAGCGGTCAGACCGCGAGCCCCGAGCGCCGCAGCAGCTCCTCCATGAGCTTGGCGTTCCGCGCCGCCTGGCCCGCATGGCAGTTGTTGAAGAACAGGTAGGTCTGCTTGGCCTGCTTCGCCAGCTCGTTCACGCGCGTCACCCACTCCGACAACTCGCGCTCGGAGTAGTCGTAGTCGTAGCGCAGTTGCTCGCGTCTGGCGGGGCGTTCGGTCGCCGCGCCCGCCGCCGGTGTGGCCTGGCGGGTACTACTCCCCCACCAGTGTGTGGCGTTCCGGCCGTGGAAACGCACGTAGCCCACACCGTTCGTGACGTGGGTCACGGGCGGCACCTACCCCGGGAGCGCGGGCTAGTCCACGGCGCAATAGCCCAGATCTCGCTCGGCCAACCACGCCGGCAGCTGCGGGTGCATCCACGAGGCGTGCCGGAACTCCACCCACAGCGGCTCGCCCGGCAGCCGCTCGCGCAAGAGATCGAGATGTGCCTTCGCGCGCTCGTCCCTACGAAACGCCCACGGGAACTGGGCCAGCAGCCCGTGGTACTTGCCCGCGTCCTTCAAGGGTTGCACCACCTCGAGGAAGCGCGCGTAGAGCGCGGGTTCGCTTGCGCGTTCGTGCGTCATGGCCTGGTTCAACTTGACGATGAACCGAAATCGCTCTGGTGTCTTCCGCTGCATCTGCTCCATCACGCGCGGCTGCGGGATACCGTAGTAGGTGGAGTTCACCTCGACGCACGGGAAGTGTCGCGCGTAGTAATCGAGGAAATCCCCGCTCTTGGTACCGCGCGGATAGAACGGGCCGACCCAGTCGGCGAACGAGTAGCCCGAGGTCCCCACGAACATCGAGGGCTCGGCGATCACGGCTCGCCCTCTTGCGACAGTCGCGGTTTCAACTGCGTGGGATCGGGCGCCGACGGGTCCGCCCCCTGAGCGTAACCGCCCGGCTCGTCACGTCCGCGCCTGGCGGCGCCGAACGTCACGTGGCCGAGCGCGCGCCGGTGCGCGAGCGAGCCCGCGGGCACGACCGCCGCCTCGCCCAGCTTGTCGCGCACCTGGTCGAGCGCGTCCTGGAGCGCCTTCGCGCGCTCGTCCCGGACGAACAGCTCCAACTGCTCCTCCTGCGCGTGTTCGAGCGCCGAGACCGACACGCCCAGCAGGCGCAGCGGTTCGCCCTTCCAGTTCTCGCGCCACAGCGCGCGCGCCACCTCGAACACGCCGAGATGGTCGTCGAGTGCGGCCGCGAGTGCTCGCTGGCGCGTGACGGTGCGGAAGCGGAAGTCGCGCAGCTTCACCGTCACGGTGCGACCGCGAAAGCCGTCGCCGCGAAGGCGACGGGCCACCTGGTCCGAGAGGCGCAGCAACGTGCCCTCGAGGAACTCGGGATCGCGGCAGTCCTCGGGCAGCGTCACCTCGTGCCCCATGGACTTGGGGTCCACGCCTTCGTGATAGGGGATCACCGGCGTGCGATCGCGCCCCCACGCGGCCTCGACCAGGTGCTCGCCGACCACGCCGAACTGGCGTTTCATGAGCGGCACGGGAGCGTTCGCGAGCGCGCCCACCGTGGCGAGCCCGAGGCTCTTGAGCTGCTCGCTCAGCTTGGGGCCCACTCCCCAGAGCACCTGCACGTCCTGCGGCCAGAACACGCCGCGGAACTGCTCCTCGGAGAGCGCGGTGATGCCGCGCGGCTTGTGCACGCCCGACGCCATCTTGGCGATCAGCTTGTTGGGGCCGATCCCGATCGAGGCGCCGAGCCCGTGCGTGTCGGAGATGCGCTGTTGCAGGTCGCGCGCCAGCTCGCTCGCCGATTCGGGTGTCTGGCCGCGGCCGGGGAGCTTGCGCAGATCCAGAAACGCCTCGTCCACGCTGAACGGTTCCACGTCGGGCGTGACCTCGAGGAACATCTCGAGCAGCTCGAGGGATTTCTCCACGTACTTGCGGGGATTCCCCTCGACGTATTCGGCCTCCGGACAGAGCCGCCTGGCCTCGGCGAGCGGCATGCCGGCCCGCACACCCGAAGGGCGTGCTTCGTAGGAGGCGGCCGTGACCACGCCGCGCCGGCTGGGGTCGCCGCACACGATCACGGCCTTCCCGCGCAGGTGCGGGTGGTGCGCCTGCTCGACCGACGCGAAGAACGCGTCCATGTCCACGAGGAGGATCACGCCGGGCCGCTCATCCGGGACCTGTCCACGCCCGGCTCAGCACCCACGAAGGGCCGCGGGAGTCGTAGCAGAGCTCGTAACTGTCGTCTTTGGAGCCTTGCACCGCGAAGTAGCGCAACACGGCCTGGCCTTCGCGGCGGGCCCACTGGCCGGTGATCCTGCGCACGCGGACGACGCGCCCCTGCCAGCGAAAGCGGATGGGGCGCATGGAACCGTCCACGAACGCAGTGAGCACGTCCACCGGGTCGTTGAGGGATTCGAACATGGTCGGGGTCGGGCACCGACGGGAGCTTACTGCACAGATGGGCAGTCGGGCAATGCCTGATGGCGCCCCGATCGCGCTACGCCTTCGCCCCCTCGCGCCGCACGTCCTGGATGCGGCGGGCCATGGACAGGAACGCGCTCAGGAGCATGACCACGGCTCCCAGCCAGACCAGGTTGATGAACGGCTTCGTGCTCACCTCGATCGCGAGCGTCTCGCTCTCGCGGGTGCGTTCGCGGCCGGGCAGCGCCAGCAACACGCGGCCGCCGTCGTTCGGGTCGGCGTTGACGATCGAGATCGTGCCGCCGCTCGGCAGGTAGGCCGGCGTCATCGTGCGCTTGGCCTCGGTGACCGATACCTCCATGCTCGGCCTCAACGGCACGGTGCGGCCGCCGATGTCGGCGATGACGATGGCGGTGAGCTTCATGCGCCCCTCGCCCGGCTCCGGCAGGAAACTCTCGAACGTGTACTTGATGCTGCCCACCTGCTTGGTCTCGCCCACCGCGAACCAGGTGCCGCCGGCCTCGTCCTCGCCCACCATCTCCAGCGGAGAGATGTAGATGTCGTGCGTGAGGAAGCGCTCGATGTGCGGCTTCTTCATGTAGCCCTGGTTGTACTCGCTCCAGTAGAATTTCGTGTTGGCCGTGAAGCGCCCCTCCGGGGCCACGACGGCGATGATGGCGTGGTCCTTGCCCTCGGCGTCGCGCTTCATGCCCTGGAACACGAGGTCGTAGCCGAGCGCCTTGCGCGACACCCCGCGCGGCAGCTGGAGCTGGGCCTCGAGCCCGTACCCGCTCGAAGCGATGACGCCGATGATCAACACGGTCGCGCCCATGTGCCCGAGGAAGGCCACGCCGTGCTTCCAGCCGGCCTTGAAGCCGCGCAACGTCACCATGAGGTTCGAGACCAGCGCGAAGGACATGGCGAACACGATCGCCGCGGGCATGGGCTGGCGCACACCGGCCACCGCCGCCACGATGGCCACCACCACGCCGAACACCGCGGACGGGAGTGCTGCGCGCAGGAACGCCTCGGGCTCGTGCTGCCGCCAGCGCAACAGCGGCGCAATGCCCAGCAGCATCCCCATGGCGATGGCCAGCGGCGCATTGACGAGGTTGTAATAGCTGGTCTGCACGTTGCTCGGCGGCCCGAACAGCCGCGTGATGAGCGGCGCGCTCATGCCCACCGCGATCAGCGCGCACATGAGCATGAAAACCAACTGCCCGAGCCACATGAACGACTCGCGCGAGAACGCGCCCAGCGGTTCCGGCGCACGGGGGATCTCGCGCAGCCGCGACAGCAGCAGGCCGTATCCGGTCAGGCCCGCCATGCTGATGAGCCCCAGCAGGAAGCCGCCCAAGCCGAACGGGATGCGCCAGTCGTCATTCGCGGCGAATGAATGTACGGAGAAGTCCGCGAGCACCCCGCTGCGCGTGAGGAACGAGGCGTAAAGCACCAGCACGTAGCTCGTGACCGCGAGGAAGAAGTTGGTGCGCCGGAGCGACCCGGTGACGCGCTGCACGAGCAGGCCGTGCACGAGCGCGATGTTCGCGAGCCACGGGATGAGCGAGCCGTTCTCGACCGGATCCCAGCCCCAGTAGCCGCCCCAGCCGAGCACCTTGTAGGCCCACACGCCACCCATGATGAAGCCGGTGGCCTGGATGGCGGTCGAGAACACGGCCCACGGCAGCACGGGCTTGACCCAGCCGTCGTAGTCGCGCTTGTAAAGCGCCGCGCACGCGATCGCGAACGGCACGACGAACGAGGAGAATCCGGTGAACAGCACCGGCGGGTGGATGGTCATCCACCAATCTTGGAGTAGCGGGTTCAGGCCCTGGCCGTCCGTGTACGCGAACTTGCTGGCCAGGAACGGCCCGCGCACCACGCCCACGAACGTGAGCATGATCACGGGCAGGTTCAAGAAGAACAGCGACGGCTCGGTGAGCGCGTGCCGCCAGCGCATGAGTACGAGGCCGAGCGTGGTGGTGATCAGCGCCCAGAGGAGGAACGTGCCCTCCTGCCCGCCCCAGAACGCCGCGTACACGTAATAGGACGGCATGGCGCGCGAGGAGTAGTCGTGCACGTATTGGTACTGGAACTGATGGCTGAAAAGGATCCACCACAGGAACGCCGCGCCCCCGAGCAGCGATAGCCACTGCACGCGGAATGCCGCCCGGGCCACGGGTGCGGCCCCTTCGCGCCCGAGCAGCACGGCGAACCACGCGAACCCCGCGGTGAGCGCGCTCAGGAACGCCAGCCAGCACGACACCTGCCCCCAGTTGAGCGTCCCTGTGGCGGTGAGCGCGCCGCCCACGAGCAGCACGGGCAGGATCAGCGCCAGCGTGGTGATGAGCGCGGGGCGACTCACGAAGCCACGGCCTTGGCTGCCTGATCGGCCTCGGCCTGGTACTTCGAGGGGCACTTCACCAGAAGTTGGTGCGCCTCGAAGTGGTCGCCTTCGAACTTCCCGATGGCCACCACGCTCACGGCCTGGTCGAAGTTGCCCGGGATCACCCCTCGGTACTCGACGGGCATCACGTCACCCTTCTCGTCCCGCAGCTTGAAGCTCAAGAACTGCTCCTCGGGCTTCAAGATGTAGTCCTTGTCGGCGAGCTTGCCGTTCACCTGCACCAGCCCGCTGGCGCTGCGCGCCTCGGCGAAGCTGATGTAGGGCGTCATCGTGCGCTTGAAGCTCGACACGCCCACGGTCGCGGCCACCGCCAGCAACACCACGGCCACGATCACCTTGAGGTTCATCGTTTCTCCATATCGTTGAGGCGCCGCTCCACGCGCAGGATCCATGCGAACAGCAGGCCCCACACGAGCAGCGAGACGCCGAGCACCACCCAGTTACGGTCCATATCGGGTCCTTGGGAGCATGGGGAGCATGGGGAGTTCGGGGGCCAGGAGGATCGGGATCATACGGACAGTCGCCGCTCGAGCCGCGACACGCGCACGCGCAGGGACTGGAGCCAGAAGTACAGGAACGTGAAGCCGAGGAGCATCGAGTAGAAGCACCACTGGATCATGGGATCCATGTCGATCTTCCCCGACGAGTTGAGTATCGGATCGGGATGCAACGTGGAATAGATGCGCGGCACCACGAACACGAGCGGCGGCACCGCGACGAACGCGGCGATGGAGTAGACCGCCGAGAGCCGTGCACGCTTCTCCTCGCCCTCGATGCTGCCGCGGAGCGCAAGGTAGGCACCGTAAAGCAGCATCACGAAGAAGATACTGGTCTCGCGAGGGTCCCAGTTCCAGTACGAGCCCCACATGGACTTGGCCCAGAGCGACCCCGACACGGTGGCGCCGATGCAGAACAGCAGGCCCAACTCGGCGGCGGCGGCGGCCTGGTCGTCGTGACGCAGGTCGCGTTTCCACAGGTAGAGCGCGCTGTGGAGCATGGACCAGCCCAGCGCCACCACGGTGACCCACGCGGCGGGGATGTGGAAATAGAGCACGCGCGTGGTCTCCTCGAGCACGGGAACCAGCGGTGCCCAGAGCAGGCTCACGACCATCGTGGCCGCGATCCAGACGAAGATGCCGTATCGCCAGATCATCTTGATCGGCCCGGGAAGCCGGCGCGGCGGCCGCGCCCCGACCCATCCCGAAGATGGGTAGCCCGGATCAGTCCTCCCAGAGATGGTCGTAGAGTAACAGGCTCACGCCGAACAACGCCACCGCGTAAGCTGCGAGCAGCTGTGCGTCGCCCGCGATCGGCAGGCCGTCCCACTGCGCGCGCGTGCCCGAGACGCCCGAAGCGAGCACGGGCAGCAGCAGCGGCAGGGACACGCCCGCGAACAGCGCGCCGCGATTGCGCGTCTGCGCGATCACCGCGCCCACCAGCGTGCTCGAGGCGGCCAGCGACAGGGTGCCGAGCCCGAGCACCACGAGGAACGGGCCCCAACGCACAGGCGGGGCGGCGGTCAGCACCAGGAACAGCGGCACCGTCACGGCCTCGACCACGAGCAGGAACAGGATGTTGAACAGCAGCTTGCCGAGCGCGATCTCGGTGGGGGAGGCGAGCAGGCGCAACATCAACAGCGTGCGGCTCTCCACCTCGCGCACGAACGCGTGGCTCATGGAGGCGAGTGCTGCGAACAGCAGCGTGATCCACAACAGCGCCGACAGCAGATCCGGGCGGTCGGGAAGCCGGCCGGCCGCGAACGTGACCGCCGTGAGGCTGGTGACGGCAAAGAGCACAGCCGCGTTCAGGCCGAAGCGTGTGCGCCACTCGCTTCGGCACTCCTTACGAAGGATCGCCCAGACCGCGGCCGTGGAGCTCGAGGCGCCGTTCGGCAAGCTGGACCTCCTGGGGATCGTTGGTGGCGATGAGCACCAGCCCGTGCGTGGCCTGGTGCCGGACGACCTCTCGCACCGCGTCGCGTCCGGCGTCGTCCAGGTGACCGCCCGGCTCGTCGAGCAGCAGCAATGGCGGCTCGTGCAGCAACGCGAACGCCAGCCGCAGGCGCTGTTTCATGCCGCTCGAGTAGGACGCAACCCGGTCACGCGCGCGCGCGGCGAGCCCGACTCTCTCGAGCACGGCGCGAGCGGCCTCGGCCGGGTCGGCGAGGCGGCGACACTCGCCAGCGAACAGCAGGTTCTCGAGCGCGGAGAACTCTTCATAGAACGCCAGGTCGGGCGTGACCAGGCCCAGCGCCGCGCGTCGCGAGCCAGGCGCGAGCTCGCGTCCGCCCACGTGCAGCGTGGTGCTGCCGGAGGTCGGCCGGAGCAGCCCCGCGAGGATGCGCAGCAGCGTGCTCTTGCCGCTGCCATTGGCTCCCGTCACCGCGACCGCGCCCGGTCCCTCCCACACGAATGCCAGTCCGTCCACGCCGGTCACGCGGCGGCCGAAGCGATGGGACAGCTGATCGGCCTTGAGCCCGACCGCGATCGCGACGCTCAAGCCGACGCCCCGCGAGTCGGCGTGACCGAGCCGTCGAGCGGCGGCAGCTCGGCGAGCAGCCGTTCGAGCTCGGGAAGCACGCGTGCGCGGGCCTGCTCGCGGGTGCCGCGCAACTGCACGCCGGCCGCATGCGGGTGACCGCCCCCGCCCAGCCGCGAGCACACGCCGTCGATGTTCACGCGCCCTGTGGAGCGCAGGCTCACCTTCACCTTGCCGGGCTCCACTTCGCTGAACAGCGCCACCGCCTCAACGCCCTCGATGGCCCTCGGCATGTCCACGAGGCCCTCGGTGTCCGCGCCCACGAGCCCATGTCGCAGGAACTGCTCCGGGCTCACCTCGAGCACGACGAGCTGGCCGCCCTGCCGCATCTCGAGCGCGGCGAGCGCCTCGCCGAAGAAGCGCAACCGGCCCGGCGGCGCGCTCTGGTGCACGCGCGCCGTGAGGTCGGCGGGGTCCACGCCCAGCTCCACCAGGTCCGCGGCCATGCGCAGCGCGCGCGCGTCGGTGTTCGAGTAGCGGAAGTTGCCGGTGTCGGTGACGAGCCCCACGTAAAGCGCATCGGCGGCCATGGCGTCCACGTTCACTCCCGACTCGAGCATGAGCTCGTAGACCAGCACCGCCGCCGCCGCGCAGGCCGGCTCGATCACGTTCACCTGGCCGAACCCGTCGTGGGAGACGTGGTGATCCACCACCGCCACCGCAAGAACGTGCTGGTCCAGGTGCGGGCTCAGCCGGCCGATACGCTGGCGGTTGCCGGTGTCGATGACCACGAGCGCGTCCGCCTCGGCGAAGCGCGTCTCGGCCAGCGCCTCGGAGTACACCTCGACGGGTCCGGCGGCAGCCAGCCAGTCGAATGCCCGGGGCGTGGGTGAGTCATTGAGGATGCGCACCTGCTTGCCGAGCGCACGCAGCATGCGTGCGAACGCGATCTCGCTGCCGATGGCATCGCCGTCGGGGTTCACGTGCGTGCTGAGCAGGAAGCGGTTGTGCCTCGCCACGAACTGATGCAGCGCGGCGCGATCGGGCGTGGCGGGTGCGCGGCTCATCGCGTCGCCGCCACGGGAAGCCCGGCCACGTCGCGCAGGAACCACGCGTGCAGGCGGCGGTCGGGCGTGAGTTCGGGATGGAACGCGAGCGCCGCGATCCGGCCCTGTCGCACGCCCACCGCCTCGCGGCCGTAGCGGGCGATCACCTGCACGCCCTTCCCCACCCGCGTGATGCGCGGCGCGCGGATGAACACGCCCACCATGTCCGCGCCAAGTCCTTCGAGCTGCACGGCTTCCGTGAAAGAGTGCACCTGCCGGCCCCAGGCGTTGCGCCGCGCAGTGATGTCCAGCACGCCCAGCGTGGGCCGCGGCAAGCGGTCGGCCTGCTTGGCGAGCAGGAGCAGGCCAGCGCAGGTTCCCAGGACGGGCGACGTGCGAACGAAGCGTTCGAGCGGTGCGCGCAGCCCCGTGGCATCCAGCAGCCGCAACATGGTCGAGGATTCGCCGCCCGGCAGGATCAACGCCGCCAGGCCCGCGAGGTGCTCGGGCAGCGAGACGCGCACCGGCTCCACGCCCAGCTCGCGAAGCGCCGCGGAGTGGAGCGCGAAGTCGCCCTGCAGGCTCAGCACGCCCACGCGAGGCACGCCGCTGGTCTTTTGGTGGGCTGCGCTCGCGGGAATGGCGACTGGCGCGCGTCGTCGGGCGCCGCCGGCGCGGCGCACGGCGCCCGACCGGCGTTCACCAGCCACGTTTCGCAAGCAGCTCGCCCTCGGACAGTGTCTCGAGCGAGATGCCGCGCATGGCCTGCGGCAATCCCGTGCTGATCTCCACCAGCAGGTCGGGGCGGTCCCAGTTCGCCACGGCCTGCACCATGGCGCGCGCGGTGCGCGCCTGGTCCTTGCGCGCCTCTTTCGGCTTGTCGGGGTCGCCCACCTCGAAGATACCCGAGCCCACGAACACGGCCTCGGCGCCCAACTTCATCATGAGTGCGGCATCTGCCGGCGTGGCCACGCCGCCCGCGGCGAAGTTCGGCACCGGTAGCTTGCCCGTGCGGGCCACCTCGCGCACCAGCTCGAACGGCGCGCCGAGCGTCTTGGCCTCGGCCATCAGCTCGTCGGCGGTGAGCGTGGTGAGCCGCTTCATGTGCGAGACGACGGTGCGCATGTGGCGCACGGCCTCGACCACGTTGCCCGTACCAGCCTCACCCTTGGTGCGGATCATGGCCGCGCCCTCGCCGATCCGGCGCAGCGCCTCGCCCAGGTCGCGGCATCCGCACACGAACGGCGCCCGGAACTCATGCTTCCAGACGTGGTTCGTCTCGTCGGCCGGTGTGAGGACTTCGGACTCGTCGATGAAGTCGATCTCGAGCGCTTCGAGGATCTGCGCCTCGACGATGTGCCCGATGCGGCACTTGGCCATGACCGGGATATCCACCGCAGCCTGGATGCGACGGATCATGGACGGGTCGCTCATGCGCGCCACGCCGCCGGTCCTGCGGATCTGCGACGGGATGCGCTCGAGCGCCATGACCGCCGCGGCGCCGGCCTCCTGGGCGATCACGGCCTGCTCGGCATTCATGACATCCATGATGACGCCGCCCTTGAGCATCTCGGCGAGCCCGACCTTGAGACGGTAGGTCGCCTCCGGCGACGGCGGCGCGGAATCGCGCGAGGTCGCGGGCGCGGACTTGCGACTGCCGTTCGTGTGCGGCGCCGGCGCGCCGGCCCGGCTGTGCTTCGTGCGTTTCATGGCTGCATCCTCCTGTTCGGCTGCTGGCACGCGCTCGCGGCTCGGGCCGCACGCGCGAGATCGTTTCTACGCGGTCCGCTCCATTCCCGGCCCGGCGAGCGCGCGCAGCCGCTCCACCACGGGCGGCAACACTTCACCGATGCGGTCGATGTCGTCCTCGGTATTGTCCTCGCCCAACGAGAACCGCACGCTCGCGTGCGCATCCTCGGGACGGAGCCCCATGGCCGTGAGCACGTGGCTCGGCCCCGGCTCGCCGCTGCTGCATGCGCTGCCGGTGGACACCAGGATGCCCGCGCGGTCCAGTTCGTGCAGCACCGCCTCGCCGTCCACGCCCGCCAGGCACACGTTGACGATGCCCCCGACGCGACGATTCAAGTCGCCGTTGAGCGTCGTGTGCATCACGCGCGAAAGGATCAGCGCCAACAGGCGCTCGCCCAGCGCGGCAACCCGCTGCGGCACGCCGCTCACGAGCCCGGCTCGCGCACGCGCGGCCGCCACGCCCATGCCCACGAGTGCCGCCACGGCCTCGGTGCCCGCGCGGCGCCCGCGCTCGTGCCGGCCGCCGTGCACAAGCGGCTCGAGCCTCGTGCGCCGGCGCACGAACAGCGCGGCCGCGCCCTGCGGTCCGTGGAACTTGTGCGCCGCGAGGCTGGCCAGGTCCGCCTGCCAGCCGTCCACCGCGAGCGCGAGCTTCCCGGGGGCCTGCACGGCGTCCACGTGGAACAGCGCCCCGCACTCCTTGACGAGCGGGCCGAGCTCTTCGAGCGGCTGGATCACGCCGGTCTCGTTGTTCACCGCCATCACGCTCACCAGCGCCACGTCGTCACCCAGCGCGCCCGCCAGTTCGTCCGGGTCCACGGCGCCGTTCGGTCGCACCGGCACCACCGTGAGCGCGAAGCCCTCCGCCGCGAGCGCGCGCGCCGTGGCGAGAACGGACGAGTGCTCGACGGCAGTCGTCACGATGCGCTTGCGCCCCGGCGCAGCGCGCAGCGCGCCCTGGAGCGCCAGGTTGTTGGACTCACTGCCCGTGGCCGTGAACACGACCTCTTCGGACTGGCCGCCGAACAGCCGTGCCACCTCGAGGCGGGCCGCCTCGATCGCGTCGCGTGCCGCCTCGCCGCGCGAGTGCACGCTTGAAGCGTTGCCGAAGCCCTCGCCGAGCCAGGGCAGCATGGCTTCGAGCACCTCGGGAGCGGGCCGCGTGGTGGCGGCGTGATCGGCGTACACGTGGCTCATGCGGGCGTGCCCACCGAGGCCCCGAGCGTGGTGATGCTGATGCGCTGGGCGAGCAGGCCGGCGATGGTCTTGAACGCGCGTGACGTGGCGCCGTCGGGATCCACCGCCACGACCGGAGCGCCGGTGTCGCCACCGCGACGCACCGCGGACTCGAGCGGGAGTGCACCCAGGAACGGCAGCCCGAGCGCCAGCGCGCGCGTCTGCGCGTCGCCGCTCGAGAAGATGTCGTGGCGGGCGTTGCACTGGTCGCAGATGAAGTAACTCATGTTCTCGACCACACCCAGCACGGGCACCGACAGCTTGTCGAACATGCGAATCGCCTTGACCGAGTCCTCGATGGCCACCGTGCTTGGCGTGGTCACGATGACGGCACCGGTCACGACCGTCTGCTGGATCAGCGACAGCTGCACGTCGCCGGTGCCGGGCGGCAGGTCCACGAGCAGGTAGTCGCATCCCGACCAGTCCACGTCGCCGAGGAATGACTTGATGGCGCCGTGGAGCATGGGGCCCCGCCACACCACGGCCTCGCCCGCTTCGACCAGCAGGCCCATGGACATGAAGCGGATGCCGTGTGCTTCGAGCGGCACGATGCGGCCCTCGCGCTGGTAGGGCTGGCGCTGCACGCCCAGCATGCGCGGCAGGTTCGGGCCGTAGATGTCGGCGTCCAGCAGGCCCACGCTCGCGCCGGTCTGGGCGAGTGCGATGGCGAGATTCGCGGCCACCGTGCTCTTGCCGACGCCGCCCTTGCCGGAGCCCACGGCGATGACGTGGCCGACGCCCTCGAGCGCTTTGCGGTCCGCGGAGGGGTCCTTGGGCTTCCGCACACGGCTGGTGGTGTGGAGGTCCACCTCGGTCACGCCCGGGATGAGCGTGACGGCCGCGCGGCAGTCATTCTCGATCTGCGCCTTGAGGGGGCAGGCCGACGTGGTGAGGACAAGCGTGAAGCGCACCCGGCCGCCCTCGATCTCGATGCCCTCGATCATGCCGAGCGTGACGAGGTCGCGGTGCAGGTCGGGATCGTTCACCGTGCCGAGCGCGGCGAGGACGGCTTCAGGGGTGATCAAGGGCGCCTCATTTGGGTGTTGAGTGCCTCCGGCGACGTGGAATGACGGGTGCCTCCGGCACCCACGCGGCGATGCGTTCGTTCCCAACTCAGCGGCGCGAGCGGTGGCGCTCCCACCACTCGCGTGCGCCGTTCAGTGCGATGGCGAGCAGGACGGTGCCGCCGATCAGGACCGCGGCGATGACCAGTCCGTAGCCGTAGAACACGCGCTACTCGGCGTGCACCTGCGTGACTTGCGGCAGCTTGTAGCGTAGGTACCGCTCGATGCCATTGCGCAACGTGGTGGTGGAGCTGGAACAACCGCTGCAAGAACCGTGCAGTCGGATGGTCACGACACCCTCATCACTCACGTTCACGAGTTCGAGGTCGCCGCCGTCCGACTGGACCATGGGGCGAAGTTGCTGGATGACTTCCTCGACCTGTTCTCGCATATTCCCTCCGGACCCGCGGCCGGCCGCGCGGGCGGGTCGCCGAGGCGTTCCGCGGCTCGTGGTCAGCCTCGGTCCCATCTCTCTAAGTGCAAGGTAACACGATAGACTATGCCCCATGAGATGACCCGTCAAAGCCCGGCGCCCCCATCGGGCGACCGAATTGGCCCGGGCCTGACGAACGCAATGCACGTGGCCGAACACCCTTCGTCGCAGGACGCCCGGGCGCCCTTCCCGGAGCAGCCGTTCCTCCACCTGGACGTGCTGTGGGTGCAGGTGGCCGGCACGCTCTGCAACCTCACCTGCACGCATTGCTTCGTGACGTGCGGACCGCACGAGGAGCGCCACGCCCTCATGACGCGTGCCGAAGTCGCCGCGCGCGTCGCCGAGGCGCTGGCGATGGGCGTGAAGGAGGTCTACTTGACGGGCGGCGAGCCGTTCCTGAATCCCGCCCTCGAGGGGATCGTGGAAGACACGCTCGCGCAGGCTCCGGTCACCATCCTCACGAACGGCACGCTGTTCACCTCCGGCCGCGTGCGCTGGCTCGCCGCGCTCACGCGCACGAGCCGCTTCTCGTTGGAACTGCGCGTATCGCTGGACGGCGCCGACCCGGCCTCGCACGAAGCATTCCGCGGCGAGGGCACGTGGCGGCGCACCATGGCGGGCCTGCGTTTGCTTGCCGAGGTGGGCCTCCTGCCCATCGTCACGCTCACACGGCCGATGCACGTTGACGCGGGGGAACTGGCCGCGCGCTGCCGCGCGGCGCTCCGCGCCGAAGGCTTGGCCGACGTGCGGATGAAGCTGCTTCCCATGTTCGCGCTGGGCCGTGAGGCCACGCGCCCCGGAGGTGCTCCTGCCCCAGCTTCGCTCGCTTCGCTTCCGCTGGAGGCCTTCGATCCGAATCGGCTCCAGTGCGGCGCTTGCCGGGCCGTCACGAGCCGCGGCGTGTTCGTGTGTCCGCTGCTCGTGGACGAGCGCGGGGGTCGCATGAGTGACACGTTGGCCGGGGCTGCGCGCGCGTTTCCGCTGGCGCACGACGCGTGCGCGACTTGCTGGGCCACGGGCATGACGTGCGCGAACGAGTGAGCGCACGGCTCGCGGCGTTCGGTGGCGTGTACGCCAATCTCCCCGCGCTCGCCGCCACGCTCGACGACATCGCGCCGCGCGGGATCGCGCAAGTGTGGTGCCTCGGCGACGTCGGCGGGTTCGGCCCCGACCCGGAGCGCTGCGTGAGCCTGCTGCGCGAGCGTGCCGTGCCCACGGTGCAGGGCAACTACGACCACGCGCTCGGCCATCGGCTGGGCGACTGCGCCTGCGGCTACTCGGATCCCGACGACCAGCGCTTCGCGCAACTGAGCTTCGACTACACCGACGTGCACGTGAACGAGGAGTCGCGCGCCTGGCTCGCGAGCCTTCCGACCGAGGCCCGCTTCACGCTCGGGGGCCGGCGAGTTCTGCTCTGTCACGGCTCGCCGCGCCGTCAGAACGAGTTCCTGTGGGACAGCGGCTGCTCCGATGCGTTCCTCGAACGGCTGTGCGACGAACAACAGACCGACTTGCTCGTGTGCTCGCACACCGGGCTCCACTGGCGGCGCCACCTGGCCGGGGGCCGGTGCGTGGTGAACGCGGGCGCCATCGGACGGCCAGCGCACGACGGCGTGCCCGGCGCAACGTACGCCGAGATCGAGGTGGCCGACGGGGCGATCAAGGTGCGCTTCCGCCACGTGCGCTACGACCACGAGGCGCTCGCCCTTCGCATGGAAGACGCGGGGCTGCCGGCGGAGTTCGCCGAGACGGTGCGCACGGGCTGGTGGACCACGTGCTTCGGTAGCCTGCCGGTGCGCGAACGGCTCGCGGCGCGCGACGCCCGCACCGCGCATCGCTGAACGACGAAGGGCGGCGCTCGCGCAAGCGCCGCCCTCGTATTTCATGCCGCGCCGATCGCGCGGGTGCGCCGATTACCGGAAGCGCGCCTTCAGCTGGCCCCAGCTCGTGGCGCTGACCGGCGTGGGGTTCACCGACTCCATGAGGATGACGGAGTCGTCGAAGTCCTGATCGGAACCGGCCGCGACCGAGGTCTCCTCGAAGCACAGCCACCACGTGCCGGCGTTTGCTCCGGTGCCCCTGTAGGACACGGCCTGCGCCTGGCCACCCGGGTTCCGGGCGTCCTGCGTGTAGAACGTGCCGTTCGGACCCTGCAGGTAGAAACTGAACGCTGTCTCGTCCACGCCGCCGAACGTCTGGCTGCCGAGCGGGATGGCGTTTTCGTCGAACCGGTTCACGGTGAGCAGGTTGCCCGGCTTGAACGTCGCCGTGGCGAAGCCACCCGGGTTGATCGAACCGGGCAGCAGCAGGAACAGCGCGGGCACGCCGGCCGTGCTGTTGTACATGCCGAAGTTATTGAGATTGGCGTTGGGCGTCTGCTCGATCTGGATCGTGAACGCCGCCGTCCCTGACACGGTGCGCGACCAGGACTGCGTCGCATCCTGGTCGGTGAGGACGCTGATGGACTCGCCGATGCTGTTCAGATACGCCTGCAACGTCCCGCCGAGCACGGGCACCTGAGGCGCGCGCAGCGCCGCATCGGCCCGGGACGTGAGAGCGACGGATGCCACCAATGCGACGAGCAGGGTGATCAGTGTGGTAGCCGCACGCTTCATGTGGGGGTCTCCTCGATCGGAACGGACGCTGTCGGTGGGCTGGAGGCATCAAACGCCGAGTCGGAAAGTAGCACCCGGCGCGCGCCATGACGATGGGAATCGGTGCGATCCGAGGCGGTCCAGGAAACGCATCGCACAACGGCAGCCCGGCCCCGCGCTCCTCGCGCGCGCTCGACCCGGCACGCTCATATTCGGGCATACCATACGCTTAGGCGCACCACTCCACGCGCCACTTGAAGCAACCCGCTCGCGAGGACGGCTGCCGCCTGCAGCCGCCGCCCGAAAGAAAGTGTGAATCCGGCAGCGCCGCGAGCGCACTTGGTTCAGCTCCCGCCGCCCCGCCCCAGGTGCCACCACGTCCGCCCGACGAGTTCGTCTGGCAGGTGTTGCTGCGTCTTCGCCGCGTCGGGATCGTCGTGCGCATACGCGTAGCCCTCGCCGTAGCCCAGGTCCTTCATGAGTCGCGTCGGGGCGTTCAAGATCACCTTGGGTGGTGGCAGCGAACCGCTCTGCTCGATCTCGGCCATGACCGCGCCATACGCGCGGTACACCGCATTCGACTTGGGGGCGAGTGCCAGGTGCACCACCACCTGGGCCAGCGCCAGCTCGCCTTCTGGCGAACCCAGCTGGTGGTAGGCGTTGAACGCCGCCACCGAGACCTGCAGCGCGGTCGGGTCCGCGAGACCCACGTCCTCGCTCGCGAACCGCACGAGACGCCGCGCAACGTAGAGCCGGTCCTCCCCGGCCGCGATCATGCGCCCGAACCAATAGAGGCTCGCGTCGGGGTCCGAGTCGCGCAGGCTCTTGTGGAGCGCCGAGATGAGGTTGAAGTGCTCCTCGCCCGCGCGGTCGTAGCGCAGGTGGCGCCGCGCGAGCGCGCCGCGCACGTCGTCCGCGGTGATCGGACGGCCCGCGGCCACGGCGGTTGCCGCGGCGATCTCGAGCGTGGTGAGCGCACGCCGTGCGTCGCCGTCTGCGGCCGCGGCCAGCAGCTCCAGCGCCTCTTCGCCCGCGGCCACGCGGCCGGCGAGGCCGCGCTCGTCGGACACCGCGCGCCCCAGCAGCGCGCGCACCGACGGAGGCATGAGTTCCCGAAGCACCAGCACGCGCGCCCGCGACAGCAGAGCGGAGTTCACCTCGAAGCTCGGGTTCTCGGTGGTGGCGCCGATGAACACGATGTCGCCGCGTTCGACGTGCGACAGGAACGCGTCCTGCTGCGCCTTGTTGAAACGATGGATCTCGTCCACGAACAGGATGGTGGGTTGCCCCGTGCGCTGGCGGTGCCGCGCCGCGCGCTCCATGACCTCCTTCACCTCCTTCACGCCCGAGAGCACCGCCGACATCTGCACGAACGGAACATGCGCCGTGCGGGCGACCAGGCGTGCGAGCGTGGTCTTGCCGGTGCCGGGCGGCCCCCACAGCACGATGCTCGACAGGTGCCGGCCGTCGCGCATGAGCGCGATGGGGCTGCCTTCGGCGAGCAGGTGCTCCTGCCCCACCAACTCCTCGAAGCTCCTCGGCCGCATGCGGTCGGCGAGCGGTGCGTCCGGTCCGGGATCCGCGGGCAGCCCGCCGTATCCGCGGCCGGCGGTTCCGCGCGCGTCGGGGGAGTCGCCGAACAGGTCGCCGGTCACGGGCGGCCGGCGTCCCCCGGTGCGCCTGGAACGCTCACCGGCACGGCCGATGCGGGGGCGGCCACCCTTCGACCGTGTTCGTCGCGTAGTGCTGTGGCCACGGCCACCGCGGCGCGGTCGCGTTCCTCGGCCGCCCAGCGCATCAGGCGAAGCGCGGCTTCCTCGGGAGACTGCGGCCGGCCGAGCGCGTGCCCGGCCCGCTCCAGCCGTTGAAACAGATCCGCCAGAACCGGAGGCTCGATGTTGGAGGCGCGCAGCAGGTCCGGGTCCTGGAACACCTCGGCGGGCGGGCCTTGCGCCACGATCTCGCCGCCCGCCTTGAGCACGTAGACCTTGTCGGCGAGCGGAACGACCATCTGCACGTCGTGCGTGGCGATCACGAACGACACGCCGTGTTCCCGGTTCAATCGGTCGAGCAGCTCGACCATCTCGCTCCGCGACGCCGGGTCCAGTCCCTCGAACGGCTCGTCCAGCACGAGCAGCTCGGGCTCGAGCACGAGCGCGCCCGCCAGCGCCACCTTGTGCTTTTCGCCGCCCGACAGGTAGTGGCAGACCTTGTGCCGCAGGTGCTCGATACCCATGCGCCGGAGCGCGAAGTTCACCTTGTGCTCCACTTCGGCCTCGGTGTAGCCATAGTTTCTCGGCGTGAACGAGACGTCGTCCCACACGGTGGGCGCGATGATCTGTTCGTCGGCGTTTTGAAGCAGCACGCCCAGGCGTTCGCGGATCTTCGAGAACTGCCGGGCGGGGTCCACGCCGAACACGCTCACCACGCCCTCCTCGGGTCGCAGCAGGCCGAGGATGTGATAGAGCAGCGTGCTCTTGCCGCAGCCGTTCGGGCCCAACACCACCACGCGCTGCCCGGCCTCGACCACGAAGTCGAGCCCGCACAGGTGCACGCTGGTCTTGTCCGGGTACGTGTGCCGCACGCACGACACGCGCACGATGGGTTCGGGGCCGGCGTGCCGCTCGCGCGCGGGATTCACTCCGGCCTCAGGTGCCCGAGCACCGCGATCGCTCCAACCGCCCAGAGCGCCGCGACCAGGACCCAAAAGTCCTCGCGGGTGAACTCGAGGTAGTGGCGGCAGCCACAGATGCGGCCCGAATGGCCGCGCAGTTGCATGGCCTGGTAGAGACGCTGGCTCCGGTCGAAGCCCGACACGACCACCGTCCCCACCGCCTCGCCGAGCAGCGAGAAGCGCTCGCGCACCGGCCGCGCCATCGCACCGCGCAGCCGGAGCGCCGACCACATGCGCTCCACGCGCGCGAGCAGCGCGAACACCGCGCGGTAAGTGAGGAACAGGCTGTCGCCCACGCCTCGGGGCAGAAGTCGCGAGATCGGCGCGAACAGGTCGGGGTAGGGCGTGGTGCTCACGAGCCACACGGCGGTGAGGCTCGCCACCATGGGGCGTACGATGAGGATCAATGGCGCGTCCCAGTCGGACTTGAGATGCGCCAGCACGAAGATCAACGAGAACATCAGCGGCGTGGACGCCGCGGCGAGCGCCAGCCGCCGCGGCACGTGCGCACTCACGCACAGCGCGACCGCGGTCACGAGCAGCGCCAGCAGCACTCCCCACGACGGCGTGATCACCGCGAGCGCCACGTACCAGACCGTGAGCAGCAGCTTGGCGAACGCGCTCGAACGGTGCCACACGGAGTTTCCCGCGCTGGCGAGATAGTCGATCTGGGCGAACGTGTTGATCATCGGAGGCTCGGGGTGCTGGGAGTGCCCGCGGCTGGGGCCGGGTCGCCGCCCCGGGCGAGGGGGACGGGCAGGAGTTCAGGGCGCACCCGGGACAGGAAGTGGGCCAGACCATACCCGAGGAAAGATTCGAGTGCGACGGCCAGCAACAACAGCGGGATGATGATGGCGGCGCCTGTCCGGTGCCAGACCGAAACCAGCGTGTGCGCCAGGGGATGCTCGCCGGCCACGGTGGGCGTGAGCCTTACGGACAGCAGCAGCAGCATCACCCAGAACGCGGTGGACAAAAGTTGGGACAACGCGGTGGCGAGCGCCATCGCCCGCGCCGGGCCCAGGGCTCCCACACTGCGGAGGTAGATCGGCCGCGCGGTCGCCGCCCCCAGGCCCAGCACGAGGGCGTTGAGTCCGACCACGGTGAACCCACCCTGGCCGAGCAGCGCCAGGATGAGCGTGACCACGAAGCTCACCTGGAACGACGACGCCGCGCCGAGCAGTACGCCGACCGGACCGGCGAGCGTCATGCAGTAGTCGAACGCCGTGATCGGTACCGGCAGCGCCATGACGGCGAGCATGATCCCCCCGAGCGAACTCTGGAACGCGACGAGGCGGGTACCGCCAGGCTGCGAGGCCCGCGAGCTCCAGAAGAGCAGGATCAGGGCCAGCAACAACCCGGCGATCCAGAGCACGGGCGGCAGTACGCCGTCGGGGATGTGAAGGTGGGACATGGCGTTCCTTGGGATGTGATTCGAGCGGGAGCGGATCGGCCTGCCACTCTAACAGGGGTGTCCAGCGGGCGGCATCGCAGCGGCGGCCCGGGCCACCCGGGGCTCCGAGGCGACGCCTCAAGGCGCCCAGGCCAACACTGCGCCGGAGGTGCGGGCCCCGTGTTCTCGCAAGAGCTCCAGGCACTCGCAGAGGGTCGAGCCGGTGGTGAGCACGTCGTCCACCACCAGCACGCGTCGACCGCGAACCCATGCCGGCCGTGCCACCCTGAACGCTCCGCGCACGTTCCTCCGCCGTTCGCCGGGCGAGAGTCCGCTCTGGGCGTGGGTGGCCCGCACGCGCCGTAGGATCCCCGGCACGAATGGCGCCCCGAGCGCTTCCGCGAGCGCCTCGCCGAGACACGCCGCCTGGTCGTAGCCGCGCTCGCGGAGCCGCGTGGCATGCAACGGCACGCTCGTGACGAGGTCTGGATGGCGCGCTTTGTCGGGAAGCGCGCGCGCGAGGTCGGCGACATGCGCGGTCGCCAGACTTGGCCGCGCGTCGAACTTGAGCGCGTGGACGAGCAGCGCGACGCGCTCGTCGTACACCCAGGCGGCGTGGACGCTGTCGCCGGGATGACGGGCACAGCTGTCGGGCGGCTGCTCATCGCGCAGGCAACGCGCGCACACCGCTGCGTCCATCCTCGGCAGTCGCGCCAGGCAGCGCTCGCACAGGAATCGCGCCGGGTCCACCGCGACGCCGCAGCCTGGACAGCGCTGCGGCAGCAGGAACTCGAGCAGGTCGCCGAGAGAGGTTCGCAGCGGCGCAACGGCTCGCGCGACGAAGCGCACCGCGAGTGGAAGCACTTCGGAGGTGGAGGGCACGAGGGGGCGTGCCCGCCTCAGCGCGGCCATCCCACGGCAGCCGCGAGCGGCGCCAACGGCACCTCGCGACCGAGCCAGATCGTCAGCGAGCGACGCGCCTGGTGCACGAGCAGCCCGAGGCCGTCCACCGCTTCGAGGCCGAGTGATCGCGCCTGCGCGACCCACGGCGTCACGGCCTCGCCATAGCCGAGATCCACCACCAGCGTCCCACGCCGGAGTGGCTCGAGCGCGGTCGGGGACTCTCCGCCCCCGAGCGGCGTGCAGTTCACCACCACGTCGGCCGAAGCGATCGCTGTGCTTGCGTCGGACGAGCCCCACTCACTCCAGCGCTCCCCGAGCGCTCCCCCCCACGCCGCCTCGGGCCCGGGATCGCGGCGCGATACGACGCGAACGCCGCTCCGGCCCGCCTCCCCCAACGCCAGCGCGAGGCTCCTCGCCGAGCCGCCCGCACCGAGAAGCACGATCTCCGCTTGGGCCGGATCACGATCGAGCGTGCGGAGCAGGTCCACGAACCCCTCGCCGTCGGTGGTGTCCGCGTGCAGGCCCGAGGAGCGGAACGTGATCGTGTTGACCGATCGCGCGCGCCGCGCGGCAGGGCTGGCGTCGACGACGCAATCCAGTGCTGGACCCTTGAGCGGCATGGTGAGGTTGCAGCCCGTGAATCCCTCCGCCGCCAGGCGCTCGAGCGTCGGGCGCAACTCGGCGAGCGGGGTGCGCAGCGCCTGGCTCTCGCACGCCACACCGAGCGCGGCGCAGCCGGCGCGGTGGAGCTCAGGCGATCGCGTGAAACGCAGCGGGTCGCCCAGCACCGCGAGGCGTATCCCCGCGCTCATGGCAGCGGCGGCGGAGGGGAAGGGTCGGTGGGGAGTGAAATGTGGGAGGGCGGGACTCTTTGGCGCGTCACCTCGAGCGGCACGCTTCGGCGCAGGCGCACGATCATGAGCAGGCCGAAGAGCATCATGCCGAGACTCATGAGCTGGCTCTCGGTGATGTCCAACGTGCCCACGCGCAGGAGCACGGCGTCGGGCTCGTAGGCGCGCGTCAGGTCGATCGGGATGCGCGCCAGCGCGAACGTCACGATGAAGCTCCAGAACAGCACTCCCGGCACGCGGAATCGCCCGCGCAGCGCCTGGAACGCCACGAACAGCGCCAGCCCCACGGCTGCGTTGTAGAGCTGGGAAGGATGCACCGGCTGGTCGCCAAACTCGAGGTACGCGAACGAGTCGTGCGGGAACACCACACCCCACGCCTGCGACGTGGGGTGGCCGTAGCAGCAACCGTTCAAGAAGCAGCCGATGCGCCCGAACATCGTGCCCAAGGCGAGCGCCGGCGTGAGCGCGTCCGCGGTGATCCACACCGGCAGCTTCATGCGCTTCGCCGCCACCAGGCCCGCGAACGTGCCGGCCGCGATGCCGCCATAGAGCGTGAGCCCGCCCTGCCACAGGGCAAGCGCACTGGTCCACTCCCTCCGGAACTCGGGCAGGTGCTCCAGCACGTACAGCATGCGCGCGCCCAACACCGAGGCGATGAGCGTGACGAGGATCACGTTCACAACCTTGTCCTCGTCGAGCCCCACCCGTCGCGCCTCGCGCAGCCCGAGGAACGTGCCCACGACGAACGCCATCGCCATGAGCAGGCCGTAGCTGCGCAGGTGGATCGGGCCGAATTGCAGCAACTCCGGGTGCATCAGTACTCCCGGCGCCGCAGCGCCACGTTCTGGAGCAGGCCGATCTGGATGCAGTTCACGATGAGCGCCGTGCCGCCGTAGGAGAGGAACGGGAGCGGGACGCCGGTCACCGGCGCCCAACCGATGGTCATGAGCATGTTGACAAGGATGTGGAAGAACAGCGCCGTGGTGATGCCCACCGCGGTCAGGCTGGCGAAGCCGTCGCGCGCGATGGACGCCAGGCGATAGCCACGAAACACGACGATGCCGTACAGCAACACCACGGTCAACGCGCCCAACAGGCCCCACTCCTCGCCGACGACCGAGTAGATGAAGTCGGTGTGTCGCATGGGCAGGAACGAGAGCGCCTTCTGCGAACCCTTGAGGTAGCCCTTCCCCACCAGCCCGCCGGAACCGATGGCGATCTTGGACTGGATGACCTGGTAGCCCGAGCCGCTCGGATCGTGCTCGGGGTTCAGGAACGTCTCGATTCGCCGCTTCTGGTAATCGTGCAGGTGGTTCCACAGGTTCGGGAGCGCCACGGCCACCGCGCCGTTCAGCGCGATCATGGCCACCAGCACCACGAGGCGTGGCCGCGCGTACGCGAGCAGTCCCACGAACAACCCCACGAACCACCACACGCTGCCGGTCAGGAAGAATAGCGCCACGTTGAAGATCGGCGACAGGCCCAGCAGCAGCTGTCCCGCCGGCATGCCCGCCCAGAAGTACATGGCGATGAGCATGGCCGGGAAACTGGACGCCGTACCGAGATCGGGCTCCTTCGCCACCAGCACGAACGGCACCATCGCGATCAGCAGCGGTGGAAACCACCAGCGCACCTTGCGCAGGTCGAGCCGAGCGTGATCGAAAAAGCGCGCCAGCACGAACGTGGTGGCGAGCTTGGCGATCTCCGAGGGCTGGAACTGGAGCGAGCCGAACTCGATCCAGCGCCTGGCCCCCATGCGTTCCACGCCGATCACGAACACGGCCACGAGCAGCAACAACGACACCGCATAGAGCGGCCACGAGACCGAGTCGTAGAAGCGGTAGTGCACGGCCGCCACGCCCAAGGCGACCACCGCGGCAACGCCGAACCACACCAGCTGCTTGCTCCACAGCCCCTCATGCGCGCCCGGCACCGACGTGGCGCTGTAGACCGTGGCCAGTCCGATGCCAATCAGGCCCAGCGCGGCGAACGCGAGCGGCCAGTCGAGGGGCGGGAACCGGCCGCGCATGCTCAATCCCCCACCGTGTCGGCCGGCGAGGCCAGGCGCGGCACCCGCGGCGCCGTGGCGGTGGAGTCCCGCAGGAACAACTTCTTCAGCACGTGCGCCGCGATGGGCGCGGACACGCTGCCGCCATGGCCGCTGTTCTCGGCCACGATGGCCATGGCGATCGTCGGCGCCTCGGCGGGGGCGTAGCACACGAACAGTGCGTGATCGTCTCCGTGCGGGTTCTGCGCCGTGCCGGTCTTGCCGGCCACGCTCACGCCCGGGATGCGAACCGCGCCGGCCGTGCCAGCCTCGACGACCTTCTTCATGGCGAGGTGCAGGGCGTCCCAGTTCGCCGGGTCGGTGGTGACCCCCTTCTCGAGCGGCTGCTCCACCCGGAACTCCGGCACGCCCTGGATGGAGCTCACCACGTGCGGCCTCACCGCACGACCGCCGTTCGCAGCGAGCGAAGTCATGGTCGCCAGCTGGAGCGGCGTGGTGAGCAGTTCGCCCTGGCCGATCGCCAGGTTCAGCAGCACGCCGCGCGGCCAGCGGCCGGTGCGGAAGTGCAGGTTGTAGTACGCCGACGAGGGCACGAGACCCTTGCTCTCGGCGGGCAGGTCGATGCCGGTCTTCTCGCCGAGTCCCATGGCGCGCGCCATCTGTTCGAGCGGCTCCAGGCTCAGGCGCAGTCCGAGCTGGTAGAAGAACACGTCGCAGGAGTGCTGCAACGCGCCCACCAGGTCGAGGTTGCCGTGCCCCTCCTTCTTCCAGCACCCGAATCGGCGGCCGCCGAAGAAGTAGCCGCCAGTGCAGCTGGTGACCTCGTGGGAACCGGGCCGGACCAGGTTCTGTTGAAGCCCGGCCAGCATGGTGACCACCTTGAACGTTGAGCCGGGTGGGTAGGCGCTCTGGATGGCGCGGTTCAAGAGCGGGAACGCCCCGTTGGAGTTGAGCTCCTTCCAGCGCCCGAACGAGATGCCTCGCGAGAACTCGTTCGGGTCGAACACGGGCTTGCTCACCATGGCCAACACGCTGCCGTCGCGTGGGTCCAGCGCCACGGCCGCGCCCCGCGCGATGTTCACCATGGCCTCCTCGAGCGCGCGCTGCACGTCGAGATCCAGCGTGAGCGTGACATCGCGCCCCGAGACGGGCGGCCGCGGCGGTCCCTCCTCGAGCGCCGTGACGCGCTTGCCCATGGCGTTCACCACCACGAACTCGGCGCCGTCCTCCCCGCGCAGCACCTCTTCGTAGCGCCGCTCGAGGCCCGTCTTCCCGATCAGGTCGCCGAGGTGATAGCCCTTGTCCTTCCGCTCGGCCAGCTCACGGTCGTTGATCTCACCCGCGTAGCCCAGCAGTTGCGCGGCGAGCGTGCCTTCGGGGTAGCGCCGGATCGGCGCGACCTGCACGTCGATGCCGGCGAGTTCCGAGCGCGACTCCTCGACCGCGGCCATGACCGCGTAGGGCGCCGCCCGGCGCAGAACGGCCGTCTCGCCAGAGCGGTTCGCCTCCTGCACCTTGCGTCTCACCTCGTTGCTGTCGCCGGCGATCACACCGGTCACGCGCGCGAGCCAGTCGGAGCGCACGACGGTGCGCACGCGCAGCGTGCTCTCGATGGGCGCCGGCCGGAACACGATGCTGAAGCTGGCTTGGTTGTCGGCGAGGATGCGCCCGCCGCGGTCGCGGATGGTGCCGCGCGGCGCGCGGATGACGTCCAGCCGGATGCGGTTCTGGTCCGCGAGCCGCGAGAGCTCCTCGTGCTGGAACACCTGCAACCGCACCAACCCCAGCACGATCATGCCGAAGCCCGCGAGCCCGAGCCCGGCCAGGACCGCGAAGCGCGTGTCCTTATCCCGCTGCGGAGGACCCTGAGGCATTCCCGTACCCCCGACGTCGGGTGAAGAGTTGCGAGAGCAGGAGCACGATCACGCCGAGCGGCGCGGTGGTGACGGTGGCGAGCAACACGCGGCCCGCGAGCCAGCCCATGCCGGCGATGCCCCCGCTCGCGTCGAACGCCGAGGCCCACACCTGGTGGAACGCCGTGGCGACCGCCAGCAGCAGGAGTTGAGTGAGCGGGCTGTCCTTGACGAGCGTGTTCGACAGCCGGCCGACGCCGTAGCCGAGCAACGTGAGCGCCAAGGCGTGCCGGCCAAGCCAATGCGAGGCGTCCAAGTCGGCCGCCAGGCCCAGCACGAAGCCGAATGTCGCGCCCCACGAGTCGCGCTGCCGCAGCGACCACGCCACCGTGGCCAATACCAGCACGTCCACCACGATGCCGCGCGCGGCGAGCCCGGCGAGCACGGTGCTGCGCATGACGAGCGTGACGAGCGCGGCGAGCAGGAACACCCCCATCACCCTCATCGGCCGTCTCCCGCCGTGTCGCGGGACACAGCCCGCGGCGAGACGGCTGGCCGCGGCATCGGTGAACGCTCGGCTCGGATGGGGTTGGGCTCGAACTCGAGCTTCGGCCGCGGGATGCCGTCCGCCGGCGGCCGTGGGCCCGGCGCCACGAACGCGTGCCGCAGGCGCGCCAGGCGCGCGGCGGGCGTGATCTCGATCTCCTGCATGAGGCCGGTCGCGTCGTGCTCGATGCGCGCCACCCGGCCGACGGGGATGCCGCGCGGAAAGCGCAGCGACAGGTCCGACGTCACCACGAGCTCGCCCGTGCGCACCGTGTCGGCGATGCCGACCGCCGAGAGCACGAGGCGCGGACGCGGGGTGGGGATGAAACGCAGGATGCCGTGCACGCCGGTGGTCTCCACCTCGCACGCCACCGCCTGGTTGGCGTCGGTGAGCAACGTGGCGCGCGACAGCGACGGCCACACCTCGCTGACGCGACCGATCAAACCGTCGCTGGTGAGCACGGCGTCACCCAACTGCACGCCATCGTTCGAGCCGGCCGAGAGCGTGGCGGCGTTGGGCAATGGGTCGCCGCCACCGAGCGCCAGCACCTCGACCGGTCGCAATGTGAGTCCGCGCCACGCTTGGAGCCCCAACTGCTCGCGCAGCCGCGGGGCCTCGGCGGCCATGAGCCGTAGCCTCGAGTTCTCAGTCTCGAGCCGGGCGAGCCGGGCATGCAATCCCGTGTTCTCGTTCCACGACGTGAACAGGCGGTCGGCCGCTCCCGCCACGCGATCGAACGGCGCGAACAGCACCGCGCCCGCGCCGCGCAGGCCGGCGGCCGGGATGCGCTCGCCGATCACCAGCAGGAGAAGCGAAAGCGCCGCGTACGCCGTCACGAGGACGACGCTGCGGCGCTCGGCCGGTGGCAGCATGCTAGGCAAGGGCTAATCCCGGTGGCCGCTCAGGATCACCTTCTCGTAGTCCTCGAGCTTCTCGAGGATCTTGCCGGCCCCGCGCACGACGCAGGTGAGCGGATCCTGCGCCACCCGGATGTTGAGGTTCGTGACTTCGCGCATGAGCAGGTCGAGACCGCGCAGCAGTGCGCCGCCGCCCGTCATGTAGATGCCGCGATCCACGATGTCGGCCGCGAGTTCCGGCGGCGTGCGCTCGAGCGACTCGCGCAGCGCGTTGACGATCTGGCCGACCGGCTCCTGCAGCGCCTCGCGGATCTCGACCGAGGAGACGCGCAGCGTGCGCGGGATGCCGCGCACCAGGTCGCGGCCCTTGATCTCCATGTCCATCTCCTCGGGCAGCGGGAACGCCGACCCGATCTCGATCTTGATGCGCTCCGCGGTCTGCTCGCCGATCAGCATGTTGTACGCCTTCTTCGCGTAATTCATGATGGCTTCGTCCATCTCGTCACCGCCGGTGCGGATGCTCGTCTTGGTGACGATGCCGTTGAGCGCGATGACCGCGATCTCGGTGGTGCCACCGCCGATGTCCACCACCATATTGCCGGTGGGCGTGTCCACGGGCAGGTCCACGCCGATGGCCGCGGCAATGGGCTCCGGCACGAGCAGCACCTCGCGGCAACCGGCGCGCACGGCGGAGTCGATCACGGCGCGCTTCTCGACCTCGGTGATGCCCGAGGGCACACAGATGATGATGCGCGGGCGCACGAGGAACTTGTGCTTCTGCACTCGCTGCACGAACTCGCGCAACAGGTGCTCGGTGACCTGGAAATCGGCGATCACGCCATCTTTGAGGGGTCGAATCGCGGTGATCTCGTCCGGGGTGCGGCCGAGCATGAGCTTGGCCTCGCTACCCACCGCGAGGACGCGGTTCGTGCTCTTCTCCACGGCCACCACGGACGGCTCGTTCAGCACGATGCCGCGGCCCTTCACCCAGACCAGCGTGTTCGCCGTGCCGAGGTCCATGGCCACATCGGTGGAGAAAAACCCCATCACGCTGTCGAGAAACATCCGTGCCTCGTGTGCTTGGGGTGGAACGGAGACTGGCGAACGCGGACGCCCATGCAAAATCGGCACCGGAAGCGCGAGGTCGGCCGCCGGGCGGGTCGAAGCGGGGGCAAGCTAGCATCGGCAATGAGGGACCAGCAACTTCAGCGGCCTCCTCCCGGGGAACGGCCGGGGCTCCAGAATCCTCGGCCGCAATCGGTTAGCGGGGCATGGCTGGGTTTCCTGGTCGTGGACATGCTTCGCGAGTCAGGCCGAACTCCGGTGCCGCGGTGGGGCGGCGAGCGGCACCGCCGGCCTCACCCCTGACCGCCCGGCGGCCGATATCCCGGGTGTCGCGCCCGATTCCCGCCCACTCCCCGGCCGGGTTTTTGCCACAAGGCTCAAAGCCCGGGTGTATGGCATCATGGAGGAGTGGGTCTCCCGCCCATGAGGGGCCGTCATGGGAGCCACCCCCCCCCAAGGACCCGGAGCCCGCGCCCGCTCGGAATGCCGATCTCCCGCCGACACCCCCTCCCGCTGCTTCTGGTCGCCGCCGGCCTCCTCGCGCTGGTGCCGGCCAGCCGGGCGCAAGCGCCGTCGTCGGCCCGATTCGCATTCGCCGACACCACGCTGCTGCGCGACACGCTCGGGTTGCGCTTCGACCGCCTGTTCGAGACCGCGGACAGCCTGCGCATGCTCCCGGACTCGCTGCGCGCCCAGATCATCCGGTTCCGCCTGCCCATGGCGCGCCTGCTGGTGATGGCGGATAGCATGGGCGTGCCGGTGGACTCGGTGGGCGCGATCATCGATCGCGAACGCTTCAATCCGTTCGCGTCGACCGTCACGACCGGCTCGCGGACCACGTTCAAGTACACGAGCGACTACAATGTCGGCAAGACGAACAGCTCGTGGACCAACGCCGGCGACTACCGACTGGATCGGGGGAAGCTTCTGCTGATCAGCGGCACGAACATCGTCATGGACCGTTCGACCGCGGGTGGGCGCACCAGCCTTCGCCAGACGCGACTGTCCCGATCCGAAGCGAGTTGGCGCCTCTCGAGGAACCTGTCAATGGGAGGCCTTGCCGCGATCTCCGGTTTCGACGCCTTCGATCCCGGCTCCACCTCGAACGAGGGCGAGACGAAGACCGAGCTTCAGTTCTCGACACGCACCCGGCAGCAGTATTCCAAGGAAGTCACTTCGGAACTGAACCTGTTCACGGGCTACCTGAACCTGAAGAACTTCTCCCAGGTGAAGCGCGGCGTGTCCGGCGACATGAACGGCCGAACGCGACTGCAATTCGGCGAATGGCTCTCCCACGACCTGAGCGGCGCGGTGAACGGGAATCTCTCCCGGACGCGGCGGCCCACGTCCACTTCGACGCTCGGCACGCACGATCTCTCGGGCACGCTTCGCGGGGCGCTGCAGCTCTATCAGCAGGCGCCGGTGGGGCTCAACATGAATTACTCGGCGCGGCGCACCACGGTGGAGACGCCGACCGACGCCGACACGGTGACTCGGCTCATCACGTCGGGCGCGACCGTGGATGCGACGATGCGACTCCGGCTCGACAACGACCGCTCGTTGAACGTCACCGCGAACGCCGGTCGCAACACGACGCTTCAGGGTGTCCGCAACGACCACGGCGTGCGGGCGCAGGGCCGCTGGGTCCAGGGGCTCTGGGCGGTGGACGCCGAGATCTCGAACGTGGTTGGGGACTCGCGATATCCCCGGCGGCTGAACGCGCTCGGATACTCGGAGCGCCAGGACAACCGCCAGGCCAGCGGGAACGTCACGCGCCCCATTGGCCGCAAGTTGACCGCCAAGTTGAGCAGCAACGTGAGCCTCTCCCAGTTCCGTTCGCAGGCCATCGCCGTGGGCGCCACGCCACCCACGCCTCGCGACAGCTACCGGCAGTCGTACCGAGCCGAAGGGCTCTACAACGCGTCCGAGAAATTCAACAGCGGCGTGGCACTCGAGGTGGGACTGGCGCGTTCCATCAACCTGCCCGCCGCGAGCACCTCGAACAACACCGATACGCGCTCGTACCGAGCCGAGTGGCGCTGGAGCTATCGGCTGCTGCGCGGTCTCACCGCATCGCAGACGAACGTGGTGCAGGCCGACTACCAGTTCTATCCGTTCTCGTCCGAGCGCAACGATCTCTCGCTCGATTACAACTCGGTCACGAGGCTCGACGCGGTACTGACCCCTCGGCTCACGCTGGAGGTCACGCACAACGCCCGACAGCAGCCCAGCGGCGACTGGCGGCTGCTGCCCGATGGCTCCGGCGTGCTGCTGCCCTCCGTCGAGAACCTCAACTACACGCTGCGCTCTCGCGTCACGTGGTCACCGTCGCCCGCGCTGTCACTCACGCTCACGCCGGAGTACCAGGCCAGCGACCGCAGCGGCACCAGCAATGGCGTCGAGGCGCCCACGCGCAGGAGCCGCCGGCTCAACTTCACGGGCGGTGCGAACCTGAACCTGCCCATCGGCCGACGTGGGCAGTTGACCGGCGGCGTGTTCCGCACGTTCTCCGCGGATCGCACCACGACCTACCGCAACGGCCTCCCCCAGTCCTCGCCGCTGGCCGAGCAGGACTACTGGAACGGATCGCTGCAGCTGTCCTGGGAGCTCTGACATGACGCCCGCCCCGCACCGCTCGCTGCTCTACGCACTGGCCACGCTGGGGCTGTTGGCGGGCGCCTGCGTGAACCCGTTCAGGCCCGCGGACCCCGAACCGCCCTCCGGGGTCCCCGTCGTCGAAGACTTCCGTACGCCCGAGGCCGTCCTTCAGACCATCGCCGAAGCGTTCCAGAATCGCTCCACGAATGGCGCGAACGCCTACCTGCATGCGTTCGCGGAGTCCACCCTGGCGGGCGACCGTGCCTACCGGAGCTTTTATGACGGGGCCGTCAAGTCCAGCTGGCAGAGCGCCACGCAGCTCACCGCGCCGGAGCCCTGGGACGTCACGCTGGAACGGAACGTGCATACCTCCGTCTCGGGCATCCGGCCCACTTATGGGTACGCGTTCCTGTGGGCTCCTGACCCGGATTCGCCAAGTGATGACGATCCGGCCGCCGCGGACACGGTGCAGTACCATCGGCGCTACACTCTGTTCGCGACCCCCACGGACGGGAACTCGGAAGTCATCGCCATCGGCTTCGCCGATCTGTCGTTCCAGAAGAAAGACGGCCGGTGGTCCATCTACCGATGGGCCGACCGTGTCGACCCCGCCGTGGGCGTGAATCCCGCCGCGACCGACCAGCGCACCATGAGCTGGTGGCGGCTGGAATCGCTCGCCCGACGGTGAGCCAGAGGAAACCCGTCATGCGACGTGTGCTGCTGTTTCTCGCCGTGGTCCTCGCCTCGTTCGGGCTGGCCGGCTGCTTCAATCCGTTCTCGCCCGTGATCCTGTCCGAGCGCGTCACCACGGTGGCGCCCTCGCCCACCACGCCGCAGAACGCGGTGAAGCTGTTCGAGTGGTGCTGGGTGAACCGTGGCGTCGAGGAGTACAAGGAGCTGTTCACCGAGGACTACGTGTTCCTGTCCGCCGGCCTGGATTCCGCCGGCGGCCAGACGCGCGAGATCCAGGCCCGCCGCGACGACGAGGTGGAGACCGCCGCGAACATGTTCATCGGCACGGCCGAGCGGCAGCCGGCGGAGAACATCACGCTCAACTTCGACCGCAACCTGATCCCGTTTCCCGACACGCGCGCCGGCAAGAACCCCACCTGGCACAAGACCATCCGCACCTCGGTCGCCCTGACCGTGAAGATCGACGAAAGCAGCACGCTCGAGGTGACGGGCTATGCGCTGTTCTACCTCACCCGTGGCGATTCGGCCGCCATCCCCGCGGAGTTGAAGTCGCGCGGCTTCAAGCCCGACTCCCTGCGCTGGTGGATCGACCGTTGGGAGGACGAGACGCTCGCACCGGAGGGCCTGCCGAGAAATCGCGCTCGACGGGCGGGCGCCCAGACTACGATCCCCGTGACCATGGCCCAGCTCAAAGCGCTCTATTCGACGCCTTGAAGTCGGGTCGTGGTTCGGCTTCAGGCGGCGAACCCCTGTGCCGGCCTTGTCGGGGTGTTCCGGGCGCGCCTATATTCCCCCGACGCCGCGTCCCGCGGCCCCGTGCACTCCCCCACCCCCGCCCCTCCGGCCGGGGGCACTCTCTGAGACCATCGCGCGCCTGGAGCGCGTGGAGGCCCCCATGGCGGTCGCCGTGAACAGCCAGCTCAATCCGCTCGAGAATGCCGAGCGCCAATTCGTCGAGGCCGCGGCCCGGCTCAGGCTCGATCCGGGCATCATGGACATGCTCAAGCGCCCGCGGCGCGCCACCATCCAGTGGCTGCCGGTCATGATGGACGACGGCAGTATCCGCATGTTCGAGGGCTTCCGAGTGCAGCACAACATCGCGCGCGGCCCCGCCAAGGGCGGCATCCGCTACCACCCCGACGTGTCGCTCGAGGAGGTCTCGGCGCTGGCGTCGTGGATGACCTGGAAGTGCGCCGTGGC
>JANNKI010000099.1:0-2178 GCA_031396225.1 bacterium
CGGCGAGCGAGGGCCCCGCATGACCACGGGCTGGGAGGTACGGCCCGAGTTGTTGGTGGAAACACTCACGTGGGTGAAGGAGCGCTACGGGAACTTGCCCCTCTACGTCACCGAGAACGGCGGAGCGTTCCCCGACCCCGACCGCGCCACGAGCGGCCGCGTCGAGGACCCGCTGCGCACCGACTACTTGCGCCGGCACATCGCCGCGCTGCGCGAGGCCATGCGCCGCGGCGTGGACCTGCGCGGATACTACGTGTGGTCGCTCATGGACAATTTCGAATGGGCGAGCGGCTACTCGCACCGCATGGGGCTCGTGCACGTGGACTACGCCACGCAACAGCGCACGATCAAGGCGAGCGGCGAGTTCTACCGCGAAGTGATCGGGTCGAACGGAGCGTGCGTGCCGGAGGGGCTTGACTGAGGCACGGTCGCGACCGCCGTCCGCGTGTGCGGCAGGTGTCGCGCAGCACGAGCTTCAGTAAGGGGCGAGCCACCGTCGCTGGAGCACAAGCTCGTGCCCCCACTCGAGCTTGCGGGGCACGGGCGCGTCACGGCGGGCCGGGCGCCACTGGAAGCGTTGGTCAGCGCGCCCGAGCGCCACACGCCGACCGTCCAGCAGCAGTGCCGGTCTATCGGCCCAGCCGCCCGGCTTGAGCGAGTCGGCCGGCGGCGCGAACTCGATGCCCCCAGGCGGTGTGCGGAGCGCCGAGGAGTCGAGCGAGAACAGCAGCCGTCCCTCCTCGCGACGGAGCACGTAGCTCACCGTGCCCCAGCGCGTGCGCAGGCCGTCCACACGCACGCCGCCACCCTCGAGCCACTCCATTGGAACGCCGGCGGCGAGCACGAGCGTGCTGTCGCTCTCGCGCTCGTACGCCAGCATCTCCTGCACGGATCGCACGAAATCGGTGCCCACCCAGGTGTGCGGCATGTCGCCGAGAAAGCGCGCGTGGCGCGGCTCGCGATCCACCACCTCGGCCCACTGGCGCCAGCCCTCGGGCCGGCGGTGCGCCATGAACCAGCGAAGCAGCTCGTTCGCGCGTTCGCGCCAGCCGAGGCGCACGAACGCACCCACGTTGCGCAGCTCGTAGGGCGTGTAGGCGTCCCACTTCTCTCGCCCATCGCGCCGGCGCTCGAAGAATTCCCAGTAGCGTTCGAACGTCCGAACGAGCGCCTTCTCCGGGAGCACGGCCCCGGCCTGCACGGGCGAGAGCGCGATCGTGGTGCTGGTGGCGTCGAAGTCCCCGAGGTCCGAGCAGCCCGGCACGAAGTCGATGGAGTGAACCTTCATGGCGGCCCGGGCGGCAGCCGCGAAGTCGCGCGAGAACTGGTCGCGACTCACGCGCATCCAGCGCGCGTCGGCACGTTGGCCCAGCGCGTCCGCGAGCCACACGCCATCCTTGTAGCCCCGCAACGCGAACAGGTCGTCCCAGTAGGAGTGCATGGGCTTGGCCGAGTAGCCCTCATGGCTGATGGACGGCGGCAGCAGTCCGAAGAACTGCGCCCGCCCGGGGTGGCGCCACTCCGGGGTACGCCGCTGAGCGCGCAGCGTGTCCTGGTAGGCCACGGCAGCGCGCACATTGGGCCACAGCTGCTGCACGGTCGCGCGGTCGCCGGTGAGTCGCAGGTATTCTGCGGCGAGGAACACGAACTCGCCGTGGCTGTCGTGCTCGGGCACGGGGTCCGAGCCGCGCCGGTCCACGCAGCAGGGCACCTTGCCGTCGGCATATTGGAAGCCTGCGTACCACTCGAGGTACTGGCGCACGGGCTCGACCATGCCGGATCGCAGCAGTGCCGACGACGTGAGCGAGCCATCGCGGATCCACGACCGCTCGTACGAGCGCGAGCCGGGCTGGATGCCGGCCCCGTCGCGGTTGACCAGCACGTAGCCGAGTTGCGCCCGAAGCGTCGCGGCCACGCCGTGGCCGTCATGGCCGGCCTCGAGCCGGAACGAACCGAGCCGCGTGTTCCAATCGCGCTCCGCCACGGCCTGCCAGGCGGCAGCGTCGGAGGCCACGAATGGCTGGCGCGGCTCGCCGCTCGCGCGGAGCGGCACCACCACCACCACCTCGTCTTGATCGCCCGGACCGAGATCCATGGTCCACGACAGCACGCACGAGGCCCGCGCGACCGGGTCGCGGAGCGAGTCGCGCCCGGGCACCGTGCCCGCCGCGAGACGCG
>JANNKI010000123.1:0-3398 GCA_031396225.1 bacterium
GCTCAAGCGCTGGAACCTGCTCGCCTCCTCGCGCGTGGGCGATCGCGTGCAGGTGTGGGCCGAGGTCGAGTTCGAGGACGGCGGCAACGAGATCGTGCTGGAGCTGGCCCAGATGGATCTCGAGCTGCATCCCGCGCTCAACCTGCGCGGCGGCATGCTGCTGGTGCCGATCGGCCGGTTCAACCTGGCGCACGACGGTCCACGCAACGCGTTCACCGACCGCCCGCTGCTCGCCACCGATCTGCTCGGCAGCGCGCTCTCCATGCCGGGTTTCGGCCTGTTCGGGCGCGTGCCGGTCGGAGGCGAGGCGCGCGCCACGTACGAGCTCTACGCCGTCAACGGCTATCACGACGGGTTGCTCCTCGGCTCGCCGGACGGCACGCGGTTGCCAGAGGGCCGGCGGAACGCGGAGGACCAGAACGCTTCGCCGGCGCTGGTGAGCCGCGTCGCGTGGAGCCCGGGCGTGCGCCACGAGCTCGGGCTCTCGGGGTACGCCGGCGCCTACAACCTGTTCCGCGTGGACGGCCTGGACGTGGATGAACGCCGCTCCGTGCGCGTGGCCGCGCTCGACGCGCGCACGACGCTGCTGGGCCTCGAGTGGAACGGCGAGGTGGCGGCGGTCACGGTGGACATCCCGGCCGGACTCATCGGCCTGTTCGCGAGCCGGCAGGCGGGATTCTTCGTCGAGGTCACGCGTGCATTCGGCCACCGTTGGCTCCACGGCATGCCCGGCGCCTTCCTGTCGGCGGGCGCGCGGCTCGAGGGGATCGACCTGGATCGCGACCTGGCCGGGGATTCGCGCGTGCAGCTCACCACCGGCGTGCACCTTCACCCCTCGCGCGAGTCCGTGCTCAAGCTCGACTATCGCCGCAGCCGCTCGCGCGATCGCTTCCACAACCCCTCCGAAGGCGCTGCCGTGCAGATGAGCCTGACGAGCTATTTCTGATGCTGCCCAGCCCCCGGTTCGGTCCGCCTCGGCCGGAGGCCGAGAAACTCAAGGCAACACGTCGCGCATGACGTCGCTGACCCGTTCGCGCCAGGACTATCTCAAGGCCCTGCTCCAGCTCGTGAACGACGCGCCGGTCGCGGTCTCGAAACTGGCCCGTCACCTGGGAGTGTCCGCCCCGAGCGTCACCAACATGCTCGCGCGGCTCGCCGACGAGAAGCTGGTGGCGTTGCACCACCGCGGCGCCGCGCGGCTCACGGCCGAGGGCGAGCGCGAGGCGCTCCGCGTGCTTCGGCGCCACCGCATCCTCGAGACGTTCCTCGTGCGCGTGCTCGGGCTCGACTGGAGCGAGGTGCACGAGGACGCCGAGGTGCTCGAACATCACGTGAGCGATCGCGTGCTCGACGCGGTGGATCGCTTCATGGATCACCCGACCGAGGATCCGCACGGACATCCCATCCCGGACGCTCGTGGCCGGGTCGCGCGCCGGGCGTTGGCGCCCATCGGCACGCTGCCGCCCGGCTCGCGCGCCGTCGTCCGCGAGATCCGCGACCGTGACCGCGCCCGGATGACCCGATGGAAGCAGGCCGGGCTCGTGCCCGGCGCCGAACTGGTGATGCGCGCGGCGAATCGCGAGGACGACGTGTTCGAATTGGAGATCGCCGGGCGACGTCTCGTCACCGGCAGCGAAGGGCTGGAAGGTGTGCTCGTGCAGCGCCTGGGGAGGAAGTCGCCATGACCGAACCGGATACCACGCCCTCGTTGTCGGAAGTGCATCGCAGCGTCGTGCTGCCGAAGCACGCGAACTGGGCCCGCCGCCTGTTCGCGTTCGCGGGCCCTGCCTACCTCGTGAGCGTGGGCTACATGGACCCGGGCAACTGGGCCACCGACCTGGCGGGCGGTTCGCGGTTCGGCTACCAGCTCGTGTGGGTGCTGCTCATGAGCAACTTGATGGCGGTGCTGCTCCAGACGCTGTCCGCCCGCCTCGGCCTGATCACCGGCCGCGACCTGGCGCAGGCGTGTCGCGACTTCTACCCCAAGTTCACGGTGATGCCACTGTGGATCCTGTGCGAGCTCGCGATCGTGGCGTGCGACCTCGCCGAGGTGCTGGGCGCCGCCATCGGCCTGCAGCTCCTGTTCGGCATCCCCCTGCTCGTGGGCGTCATCATCACCGCGCTCGACGTGCTGCTGCTGCTGGCGCTCTCGCGCTTCGGCATCCGACGGCTCGAGGCGTTCATCATCATGCTGGTCACCACGATCGGCGGATGCTTCGCGGTGCAGATGGCGCTGTCGCAGCCGGACGTGGCAGCGATCCTGACTTCGCTCATCCCGCGCGGGGCGGACGGCGGCGCGTCGCTGTTCGCCCGCACGCCCGACGGCGGTGTGTCCGTGCTGGGGTTGCACGGGCAGTCGCTGTTCATCGCCATGGGCATCCTCGGCGCCACCGTCATGCCACACAACCTCTACCTGCACAGCTCGCTGGTGCAGAGCCGGGAAGTCGAGCCCACGCTGGCGGGTAAGCGTGAGGCGTGCAAGATGAACCTCGTGGACTCGGTCGTGGCCCTGAACGCGGCGCTGTTCGTGAACGGCGGCATCCTCGTGCTCGCGGCCGCGGCGTTTCACAGCCGCGGCTACATGGAGGTGGCCAGTCTGCAGGAGGCACACCGCCTGCTGGAACCGCTGCTCGGCAGCAGCCTCGCTCCGATCCTGTTCGCCGTCGCGCTGCTGTGCGCCGGGCAGGCGAGCACGATCACCGGAACGCTCGCCGGGCAGATCGTGATGGAGGGCTTCCTCCAGATCCGCGTGCGCCCGTGGCTCCGTCGCATGGTGAGCCGCGGGCTCGCCATCATCCCAGCGGTGATCGTGATCGTGATACAGGGCGAGACCGGCGTGGACGCGCTGCTTGTGCTCTCGCAGGTGGTGCTGAGCCTGCAGCTGTCGTTCGCCGTGGTGCCGCTGGTCACGTTCACGAGCGACCGGCGACGCATGGGAGAGTTCGCGAACGCGTGGTGGGTGAGGGTGCTGGCACTGGCGACCACGGGCATCATCGTGGGGTTGAATGGCAAGCTGGCGTTCGAGGTGATCAGCGGCTGGGTGGCGGGCTCGCCCGGAGCCTGGTGGGTCTGGGGTGTGCTGCTGCCGCTCGTCGCGGGGCTGGTGCTCCTGCTGCTCTACCTCGTCGTGGCGCCGTGGTGGTCGGAACGTGCGCGGTCGTTGGCCGAGCGCGAGCAGGCGACTCCCGAGCCGGCGCCCGTCGCGGCGCGGGTCGCGCCCGAGGGCGCCGCCGCGCGCACACGGGACTTCGTTCTCGATCCCGAGCCGCTGCGCTGGAGCTCCGGCAGCTATCGGCGCATCGCCGTCGCCGTGGAGCTGGCGGAGGCCGACGAGAACATCCTGATCTTCCTGCGTCGCGCGCACCTGACGCCCGACGCGGAACTGGTGTTCGTGCACG
>JANNKI010000138.1:0-1572 GCA_031396225.1 bacterium
TCGAACCAGGCGAGCATCTTGCGCTCCACGACGATCCTGCGAAGCTCGTCCATCCGGACGCGCAGCCGGTCGGCGGTGGGCTCCGAGCGCTCGAGCAGGCGGACCCTCGCCACGCCACCCGGCCAGCGAACCCAGCCGCTCTCCTGCCCCGCCGCCAGCGCCGGCGGGCGGCCTCCTCTTCCGAACACCAGCGAGTCCATCGCGACCGGGAGCATGGCCTTGCCGGTCACCCCCGAAGCCGTCAGTTCCTTCGAGCGAGTGAGCCCGCCCCACAGCGCGGCCACGCTGTCGAGCGACCAGCCCGAGGCGGCCAATGAATCCAACTCAGCCACCTTGGCCAACATGGCGCGCTCGCCGGCGCCCGCCCGGTAGGCGGCGATGGCTCGCTCGCGTGCGGCGGTCCAGGACGGCTTGACGGCCGGCGCGATGGAATCGAGCCACGTGATCCAGTAGCCCTCGCCGCGCGACTGCCACTTGATCGGCATCAGCTGCCCGGGAGCGAGCGTGAACAACCTCTCGAAGTACCCGGTGAGATTCGGATTGTCCATGGTCTCATCCTCGCCATGGACGTACTGGGACATCTCGAGTCCCATCCGCCGGCCGGCGGCCTTGGCCTGCGCCACGGTGCGAATCACTTTCAGCAGGCTGTCGGCGCGACGCTGGGCCACCGTGTCGGCCTTCACGCGGGCGAAGTCGCTGGCCACGATGCTGTAGACCAACCTGAGCGGCTGGACGTAGGCCGGCACGTGCTCGGTGCACTGGATGATGTGGTAGCCGACCTCGGTCTTGACGGGTCCAGCGAGATCCCCGGCCTCCATCGCGAACACGGCATCCTCGAAGGGCTGGAGCATCGCTCCGCGGCCGAATACTCCGAGGTCGCCGCCCTTGTCCCGCGTGGCGGGGTCGTCCGAGAAACGCTCAACGATGCTGTCGAAGTCCTCGCCCGCGCGGATCCTCGCCAACAGCGAGTCGGCGCGCACGCGAGCGGCACGGTCCGCGGCAGCGGTGGCATTGATCGGCGAGATGAGCACGTGTTTCGCGCGCACGATCTCCTGTGCAGAGTACTTGTCGATGTTGCGGCGATGCCAGCGCTCCACTTCCGCGCGCGTGAGCTTGATGTCGGAGATCGGCGGGCCGGTGACCAGCATGCGCGTGAACTGGAAGCGTCGCCCGCTCCCGAAGCGCTGCGGGTCCTGGTCAAAAAGCTTTCTGCCCCCTTGTTCGTCCCGGCTGAGTCGTGCCCTGTCGATGGCCACCTGGAGCGTCGGCTCCACCTGGGCGAAGCTCGGGGTGTGTTCGGCGATTCGGCCCGAGACCTGCCAGACCAGGAAGCCGCGCGCGTAGGGTGCGATCCCGGCGCCCTGCGGCTCGCCCCGGCCCCACACCGTGTCGCTCAGGGCAGCCGCGGCGAAGCCGGTGTCCACTTCGGCCCCGAGCGGCGCGGGCTTGGTCTCGCGCACGCGCAACGTGTTCTCGAGTGCCCCCGCACGCCGGCCGGCGCTCCAGGCATGGTGGAGTTCGTTCGACTGTAGCCTTGCGGTCTCGATGCGCTTGTCGCGCTTCCAGCGCGCC
>JANNKI010000270.1:0-5245 GCA_031396225.1 bacterium
CGAATGGCGCGAGCTGCCGCGCGTGACCGAGGTGACCGCCGACTTCCTCTACCTGCGCTGGCTCGGCGACCGGCGCGAGATCGAGCGCTACGACCGCGTGCAGATCGACCGCGACGATTCGTTCGCCGCCTGGGAGACGGACCTGGGCACCGCGCTGGGCCGCGTGAGCGAGGTCTACGGCTACTTCAACAACCATTGGGCCGGCCATTCGCCCGCGAGCGCGAACGAGATGAAGCGTCGCCTCGGGCTGGTTGCCGTTGAAGTGCGCGACAACTGGCCGCAGCGCGAGTTGTTCTGAGCATGCCGGTCGCGCCGGGCACGCCCGCCGTCGCGCCGTCCGCACCCGGGCCTCGTCGCGCCACGGTGGCGTTCATCTTCGTGACGGTGCTGATCGATGTGCTCGCGATCGGCCTCATCATCCCGGTGTTGCCCCGGCTGGTGGAGCAGTTCATGGGCGGCGACACCGCGCTCGCGGCGGGCATGTTCGGCCTGTTCGGCACCAGCTGGGCGCTCATGCAGTTCATGTTCTCGCCCGTCCTGGGCTCGCTCTCGGATCATTTCGGGCGCCGTCCGGTGCTCCTGCTCTCGTGCCTGGGGCTGGGGCTCGACTACGCGTTCATGGCGTTGGCACCCACGTTGGGCTGGCTGTTCCTGGGCCGCGTCATCTCGGGCATCACCTCGGCCAGCTTCTCCACCGCGCTCGCCTACATCTCGGACGTGACGCCGCCGGAGAAACGCGCGGCGAGCTTCGGCCTGATGGGCGCCGCGTTCGGCGCGGGCTTCGTGCTGGGGCCCGCCGCGGGCGGGCTGCTCGGCGAGCTGTCGCCGCGCGCGCCGTTCTGGGCGGCGGCGCTGGCGCTCGTGAACGTGCTCTACGGCTGGTTCGTGCTACCCGAATCGCTCGCACCCGAGAACCGGCGTGCGTTTGACTGGCGTCGTGCGAACCCGGTGGGATCGCTGGCGCTGCTCGCCAGGCGGAAGGGGTTGCTCGCGCTGGTCGTGGTGTACGGACTCTACATGCTCGCGCACCAGGCGCTCCAGAGCACGTTCGTGCTTTATACCGAGCATCGCTACGGCTGGGACGCGCGCACCGTCGGACTGATGCTCGCGGGCGTCGGGGCGTGCACCATCCTCGTCCAGGGCGCACTCGTCGGGCCTGCGGTGAGGTGGATGGGGGAGAGGCGCACGCTGCTGCTGGGGCTCACGGGCGGCATCGTCGGCTTCATCGCCTACGGCATTGCCGGCACGGGCGCGGCGCTCATGGCCTCGGTCCCGGTGTTCGGCGTCATGTTCTTCACCGGACCGCCGCTGCAGGGACTGCTTGCGCGGCGCGTGGCCCCCAACGAGTACGGACTGCTCCAGGGCACGAACGCGAGCGTCATGGGCATGGCCGGTATCGTGGGCCCCGTCCTGTTCACGCAGGTGTACGCGTTCTTCCTTCAGCCTCGCGCGGGGATCGCGTTGCCGGGTGCGCCGTTCTTCTGCGGCGCGCTGCTGCTGATGGCGGCGTTCGCCGTGGCGCTCTACGCCACGCGACAGGTGTCCGATGGGGTCACGACGCCGGTGGCGTGAGGAGCCCCGGAGGGGCCGCCTGGCCACCGCGGGCGGTGATCAGCGCGCGGGCGCCGCCGGTTCGGGCCGACCCTTCACGGACTCGAGCGCGCGGATGGCCGCCGCGCGGGCGGCGTCGATGTCGGCTTCGGGGCCGGACAGGTACAGCCGGCCGTAGGCGCCGAACAGCGAGGCGTCGATCAGCTTGACGCGCGCGGCCTTCAGCGCCTCGTTCGCGGCGAACGCGATGTAGCCCGCCGGCTCGCTCTCCACGATGAACAGCGACTCGCCGGCGATCAACTGGTCGCCGTAGCGCATCTTGTTGATGACCTGCGCGTGGTAGGGCTCGACGGCGCGGATGATCTGCTCCGAGACCACGCGCGGCTGCATACGATCCCGTTCGGTCAGCCCGAGGAAGGCCAGCACGGCCTTGCCGGCATCCAGCACCTGCCCCTGGTCGCGATGATGGACCTCGAGCAGGCCGAACGCGCGCTCGACCACCATGATGGCCGGGGTCGCCGCGGTGGCCTTGAGCGCCACGTCGGTGATGCGGTTGATCACCAGCCCGGGCGCGGTCTCGATGAACATGGACGCGTCGCCCGCCACGGGCAGGAAGCCGCGCGCCGTGGTGCCGATGAATGCCGCGAGCTGTGGTTGCAGCGCGTCGAGGAACACGTACGTACGAAGCGTCACGTCGGCCATGGCGAGGCACCCTACGCAGGGCGAGCACGGCCGTCAACGCGCCGAGCGCGCGCCCGCGTGGCCCGCGCGACTCAGCCCAGCTCGGCCAGCCGCTCCCAGAGCGATTCGAGCTCGGAGCGCACGCGCTCGTACTCCGCGACGATCCCCTTCGAGCGCGGGGCGTCGTGGTAGAGTTCGGGGTCGGCGAGCAGGGCTTCGAGTTCGCGCAGGCGCCGCTCGCGCTCGGCGATGTCCGATTCCAGCCGGGCCAGCTCGCGCTCCTTCCGACGGCCGGCGTTCTGTCGGGCGCGCTCCTGCCGGGGCTTCGGAGGCGCCGCGGCCGCGACCGCCGATCCGCCGCGAGCGGGGGCGGGCTCGGGCACACCGCCGCGCGGGTTCGACGGCGTCGCGCGCTCGCGCGTTTCATTGGTCGCCTCCGCCACGCGCGTCAGCCGCGTGCCTTCGTAGTCATCGTAGCCACCCGGGTAGAGCACGACCCGGCCGCCGTTCACCTCGAGCACGCGCGTGGCCACCCGGGCCATGAGCGAGCGGTCGTGCGTCACCACCACGACGGCGCCGGGGTACTGGGCGAGCGCGTCCTCGAGCACTTCCTTCCCGGCCAGGTCCAGGTGGTGCGTGGGCTCGTCCATGAGCAACAGGTTGCTGGGCGTGAGCAGCAGCCGCGCCAGCGCCACGCGCTGGCGCTCGCCACCCGACAGCACGCGGCAGCGCTTGAACACGTCGTCGCCCGTGAACAGGAACGTGCCGAGCAGGCTTCGCAGCCGCGGCCGCCACGCGTCGCTCGCCACCTCCTCGAGTGCTTCCAGCACCGAGAGCGTGCCGTCGAGCGTCTCGGCCGCGTGCTGCGCGAAGTAGCCCACGCGCGTCGCCGGCGGCTGTTCGCGCTCACCGGCGCGGGCGAGGAGTTGGCCCGCGAGCAGCCGCAGCAGCGTGGTCTTGCCGGCGCCGTTCGCGCCCACGATGGCCAGCTTCTCGCCGTTCTCGAGCTCGACGCGAGCGTGCGAGATGATGTCCGGTCCGGTGTCGTAACCGAACGACAGGTCACGCAGCCGGATCAGCGTGCGGCCGGCGTGCGGCGGCGCGGGGAACGCGAAACGCAGGCTGCGCGCCGAACGCGGGATGACCACGTGCTGTTCCTTGAGCCGCTCGATCTGCTTGCGCTTGCTCTGCGCCGCGGACGCCTTGGTGTTCTTGGCGCCGAAGCGCTCCACGAAGCGCTGCAGCTGGGCGATCTTCGCGTCGATCTGGGCGTTGTTCGCGGCGGCTTGCTCGCGCCGCAGCTCCTTCTCCTCGAGGTAGAGCGAGAACCGCATGCTGTAAGGCGTGACCAGCCCGCGGTCGAGTTCGCGCACTTCGGTGGCGACGCGATCCAGGAACACGCGGTCGTGCGAGACGACCACGAGCCCGCCGCGGAACTCCTCGAGGTAGTCCTCCAACCACTCCATCGCCGGCAGGTCGAGGTGGTTCGTGGGCTCGTCCAGGAACAGGACGGTGGGGTCGGCGAGCAGCAGCGCGGCGAGTGCCGCGCGCATGCGCCATCCGCCCGAGAACTCCGCGAGGGGGCGATCCTGGTCGGCGGTCGAAAACCCGAGACCCGAGAGCACGCGGCGCGCCTCGGGGCCGAGCGTGTGCTCGTCGTGGTGCTCGAGATGGAATTGCAGCACTCCCGCCCGATCGAGCAGCGCCTCGAGACGGGGATCCTCCGGCCTGACGCTCGCCAGATCCTCGTGGAGCGCGTCCAGTTCCACGCGCAGGTCGAGTAGCGCGCGGTGCGCCTCCATGGCGCGGTCCAGGACCGTGCCGTCATAGCGCTCGGCGGCCTCCTGCGGCAGGTAGCCGATACGCGTGCCGCGTGGACGCACGCACAGGCCGCTCTCGGGGGCGAACTCGCCGAGGATCAGCCGGATGAGCGTGGTCTTGCCCGCGCCGTTCGGGCCCACCAGGGCGCAACGATCGCCGGGTCCGATGACCCAGTTGACGTCCTCGAACAGCACCCGCTCGCCGATGCTGTAGCGCAGGTTCTGGAGCTGGATCACCGGTCGTACCATGCGGCGTGATGGGGGGCGTGCAGGATGCCGCGGTCCGGGCCTCTTCCCGGTCCGCCGGCCCGGGTTCCCGTTGACCCCGCAGGCGTCACGGCCGGATAATCCACTGTCCGCACCTGAGGCTGCGGCCCCCGGCTCCGCCGGCAGCCACGGTCCCGTCCGAAAGGCGCTCGCGCACGCACGTGCAACTCCTGCTCCGGCATCTCGGCTCCCTTGCGCTCGTCGTCATGGTCGCGGCCCTGTTCCAACCCGGGCCAGCGCAGGGAGCGGCCATGACTGCTCCGACCGGCTACCGTCCCAAGGACTTCTCCCTCGTCAAGAAGGACGGGGTTTACCACCTTTTCTACATCCGTCACAACGACTTCCTCCCGCCGTGGGCGACCGAGATCGATTTCGGTCACGCCGTGTCGACCGACCTCTACAACTGGACGCAGCTGCCGCCCGTTCTCGGGTTGGATCCCTATGGCTGGGACAACCTACATGTGTGGGCGCCGCACGTGGTGGAGTGGGGCGGGCTGTGGTGGATGTTCTACACCGGCCTCACCGAGGAGCCCGGCGAGTTCCACGACACGCAGCGCATCGGCGCCGCCGTCTCGCAAGACCTCATGACGTGGAACCGCGTCCTCGTCGCTCCGGTGTGGGGCACGCACTCCGCACCGTGGGCCTGGTGGGCGCCACTCTCCCCCGGCATGGCCTGCCGCGACCCGTTCGTGATGCCCGACCCGGCCGCGCCCGGACAATGGCTCCTCTACTATACGGTTTCTCCGGCGAGCGACACGATCGCCACCGTGGTGGGCGTGGCGCGCAGCCCCGCGGGGGACCCCGGCACGTGGGTGGACGAGAAGCCGCTGTGGATCACGCATCGCAGCCTGACGTTCAACGCCATCACCGAGTCCCCGCACCTGTTCGAGCACAACGGTCGCTGGTTCATGTTCATCACTTCGAAC
>JANNKI010000622.1:0-3879 GCA_031396225.1 bacterium
CGGTACTTGCCGAGCCGCAGCACCAGGCCCTTCTCGGACTGGTTGACGATGCGCGCTGACCGCGCGAGCGAGACGAACACGATGAACAGGAACACGACAAGGAGCACGTAACCGATCTGGCCGATCATCAGATTCACCTCACCTGGAGAGTGACGCCGTCGACGCCGTCGACGGTGACGAGTGCGCCTTCATCGAATGGGCCGGCTCCGGGCACGGGCAACGCCCGCCACACCTCGCCGCCGACCTTCACCATCCCCGGCTCGTGCGCGGCGATGCGTTTCTGCACAAGGCCCTGCTTTCCGCGCACCGCGTCCACGTTGGAGGCGACACCTTTCGACACGGCGAAACGCGAACGAACGAGTCGCCGGCCGACCGCGATGTACGCGATCCCCAGCGCACTCGCAGTGAAGTAGGCGACCATCGGGCTGCCGCTCACGAGACCGGCGACACCACCCAGCACGAACGCCGAGCCGATCAATACGCGGTCGAATCCCGCGAAGCCGCCGAGCGCGACCTCGATCAACACCATGACGGCGCCCACCACCACCAGCAACCAGCTCCAGTCGATGGACATCTCGCAGCCCTCCTGCGCTATCCGGGGGTGAACCGTGTCCGGTGCGCGCAGGAGACTGTCGCAGAACGAGCGCACCCTCTCAACCGGAGCGCGACAACTCGACCCGGTCCGCGGTCTTTGGCGCTTTCTCCTGGGCGGCCGCCGGCACGGCACCGGCAGTCACCGCAGAACGGGCGTTGATGAAGCCGTGGCCGTAGAGAGGATCGGTGCCGATCTCGCCCTCGTCGTCGGCCGACTGCATCAACTTGGTCTTGAGGTCGCCGACGGAGTTCCCGGGGTACTTGGGCGCGCTGAGCGCCGCTGCCGGCCGGAGCAACGCGCGCGCTGGCGCGCCGCTCCACCGGCCGCAACCACGCTCGTGCCCGCTAGTCGAGAATCGCCACCCGCGCCACGCGCGAACCCTGGCCCTCCTGCACGAGACGCACCCAGTAGATGCCGGCGGAAGGCCGGCTCGCCCACGCGATGCGCGCGTCGTGTACACCGGGTGGCAGCACGCCCAGGTCGCGGGAGCCCACCACACGCCCGGCGATGTCCAGCACCTGCACCTCGGCGGCACCCTCCTTGGCGAGCGAGAGGCGAACGGCCAGCTCGACCCCGGCGCGCGCCGGGTTCGGGGCGACATTCAGGAGCGCGAACTCCAGCTCGTCGTTGTTCGCATAGACCTCGCCCGAGTAGGGAACGGGCCCGAGCCTGCTGAGCCTGATGGGTAACGAGAGCGCCTCGTTGTCCGCCGAGAAGGCGTCACGTGCGCCGACGATGTAGGCGATCGCCTTGAACGAGACCTTGCCGACGTTCGCGTCGCCCGGGGAGATCGTGTAGTTGAATGTGAAGTCCGTCGACCGGTTCGCCTGGCGCGCCAGGACGAACTGTTCCGAGGAACCGATGAACTGGAACCAGGAGTTCGATCCGGGCAGGCCCCTCTGCAGTTCGACGCGCACCATCTCGGGGTAGCGCGTGTTGCTGACGCTCACCGTGAGCTGGCGTGTCTGGCCGAGGTGGGCCGTCTGCGGCACCTTGAAGTTGGTGATCGCCACGTCGTGCGTCTTGACGCTCAGCGTGCGCGAGACGCTCGCCGTGCGGCCATCGGTGGTGGTGACCGTGAGCCTCACAACATAGTCGCCGTCGGACGTGTACCGATGCGTCGGGCAACAGGTGGTGTCCGCCGACGTTCCGTCACCGAAGTCCCAGGTGCGCGTCGCGAAGCCCTGCTGGCCCGGATCGTTCGACTGATCGTAGAACTGGATCGTGTCGAAGCTCGAGGGGTCGCTCGGGTAGTAACCGAAGTCGGCCACCGGGACGGGCGGGGGCACCTGCCGCACGGAGATCGAGATCGTTCCGCTCACGCCGCAGCAATACGCCCCGGCCTGAAAGTAGTACCTGCCCCCGGCACGAGCCAGGAAGATGGGCGTACCGTACGAGGTGCAGGTCAGGAACGAGAGCTGGGACAATCCGCCCCCGTTGTCGCGGAACACGCTCAGGTTGGTGAGCGAACCGCTGCCGGTGGCCGTCAACCAGACGTCGGTGACGGGCGTGATCCGATACCAGACGGTCTGGACCGTGTACGAGCAGGCGATCGGCTCGTTCCCCTCGATCGTCGCTTCGGTGATCGAGGCCGTGTGCGCGAACGGCAGCGCGTTCGGATTGATGGCGATCGCGTTCAGGAAGTTGTCGTTGGCCGGCGGCGCGGCGTGGCTCGTGCCGCCGAGCGTGGCGATCAGGACGCACGTCGAGAGCGCCACGCCGATGGAACGGATGACTCGGGGGCCGCGGGGCGGGGACTGGGACATGGGGTCACCTCCGTGGGGGATGAGTCTGGCGCTGGTCCCGGCTGCTGCACGGAGAGCTCCGGCAGGACGTGATTCCGTGAAGCGACGACGGCGATGCCCGGGTGTGTGCGCGATGGGGATTCGAACGCTAGCACCGGGGCCGTCGGAGTCCGTGTGAATTCAGGTCGCCCCGGCCGGGATCGAAGCTCGGCTCAGGTCTGTCGTATCACACGAGTAGGCGCAATTTGAGTCTCACGAGGCGCTCTCGGCCATCACGACTGATCGTGAGCGACACCACGCGGCCCGTCCCGCGGAAGCGCTGGTGGTCGCCCGGCGCGACGCCGGTGGCCGGCCACGCCTCGGCCGGTGTGCCCGAACCGGGGATGACATGGGAGCTCCGTGTCGGGTGAGGGGAGCCGGGCTCAGGGTAGCAGCACGACGCGGCGCACGGCGCGTGCCGCATCCACCCGCAGTTCGAGGAAGCCGATTTCCGCCGGGAGCCCGCGCGGATCCCAACGCACGATGCGCTCGCCGACGGGACGCTCGCCCTCGTCGAGACGATCGAGTTCGCGACCCGCCACGTCGAGCAGACGCAGGCGCACGCGCGCGGCCCGCGGCAGCATGTACCGGATCGTGCACGGCCCGTGTGCGGGGTTCGGAGTCGCGAGCAACCCGAACGCGGCGAGCGTGAGCGGACCCGAGCCGCCCGCATGAACCACCCGCGTGGTGAATCCGCCACCGGGGGTCGACACGAACATGGACAGGGCGCCGCCACCCGTCGCGATCACGTCGGGAGCGCCGTCGCCCGCGATGTCCCCCACGGCGACGCCCAACGGATAGGGGATGCTCAGCGCGAATGGTGCGCCGAAGCCCCCGCCCGCCAGTCGCGGAAGCACCTGCACCTGGCTCGAGGAGTAGGCGGCCAGCAGCACGCCTACGCGGCCGTCGCGCGTCACGTCACCGATCGCCACGCTCGACGCGTTCGATCCCAGTACGAAGTCCTGGCGATTCCCGAACTGCCCGCTCCCCAGCCCCTCGAGCACCGTGAGCGTCGCGCCGAAGTCGTTGCATGCCACGGCCAGGTCGAGCAAGCCATCGGCGTTCAAGTCCCCCACGGCCACCTGCTCCGCCCATCGGCCCACCGGGAATGCGAGCCGCGGCGCGAAAGCGCGCGCGCCAGGCTCCCCGGCCAACCGGGCACCGGGACCGCGCCGTCCGCGACCAGAAGGCCGGCGCCGGCGCCGAGCAACCGGGTGAGCGTGGAAGACAAACGATCGGCGACGACCACATCCAGGTCTCCATCGTGGTCCAGATCACCGGCCGCGATGGGTCCCGGGAAGTTGCCCGTGGCGACGTCGGTCCGTGGACCGAACCCGCCGACGCCATCACCGAGCAGGACGGAGACCGCGTTCGCGCGCTCGGCGGTGACGACCAGGTCGAGATCGCCGGTGACCACGAACCTCCCCAGGCCGATGGGTTGGCTCGCGGGGTCACCGAGCGTGCCGTCGCCCACGCCAAGACGCACTTCGAGACCGGTGG
>JANNKI010000274.1:0-7515 GCA_031396225.1 bacterium
TGTGAAATCCTCGATTCGTCTGGCACGACGGTAGCGACGGCGCGCACCGATTGGGTCAGTGATTCGCGCTTGACCACCTCTAGGCGGATGTCGAGTTCCTGAAGCGTCGACGCCGTGACGTCGACCGGAACGCGATCGTGGGTAGACCCGGAGCCCTTGGTCGGTGCGGCGGTCGGGGCGACCATCGCGGCGGCCTTCTGTTCGCGGGGCGCGAATGGCCACGCCTCGCGGGAGTGCTGCACCCACAGTGCGCCGGTGAACACCGCGGCAGTCGTCACGGCAGCGGCAATGGGCATGGCGAATCGGTGAAACCTGCTGAAGGGTGTCATCGGATGATTGCCTCGTAGGATCCAATGGCGCGCCCGAGGCGCGCCCACGCAAGGCCAAGTTCAGTGTCCGCGGCAATCAGGTCGGCCTGGACCAGCCACAGCGCCTGTACGGCTTCAATCACGCTGACGAGCGGCAACTGGCCCGACGCGTAGCCCGCTACGGCTGGTTCGATCACCATTCGCGCGCGCGGAAGCACATCGCCGTTGAGCGCGTCCTGCCGATCGTGGGCCGCCTGGAGTTGGTTCACGGCAACCGCCGCATCGCCCTCGATCATCCGGGTCATCGCCCGCAGATCCGCTTCGGACATCGCGCGCATCGCCTGCGCTTCGGTGACCCCGGCGCGCAGCTTGTTGCGCCAGATGGGCAGGCTGACACCCACCATCGCCATCCAACCCCGGCCCTCGGCCATGGTGGAGGCCGGTCCCGTGCGGATCATTGCCATTGGGCGGTACATGTCACGCATCACCAGCACCTCTGCCTCTGCCCGCTTGACTTCAGCGCGACCGCCCGCGAGCTCCGGCCGAGAGGTCAGCGCGGTCTTGATCGCGGACCAGGAGGGACTCGGCTGTGCGAACTCGACCGGCGCGAGCGGCGGAACAGGCGCGTCCGCTTCCTGCGCGAGACTCGTATTGAGCATCGCTTCGGCGCCGCGTACCTCGCTGACCAGTGCCTTCCCGAATGCTTCCAAGCGCGCAACCTCGACCTCCGCGCGCAGCACATCGGCTTGCGGGGCCGTTCCGCTCGCGTACCGCGCGTTCGCAGCGGACACGACGTCGTGGGCAAAGACGATCTGTTCGGTGACCAGAACCGCCGTGCGGCGACGCTCCTGCAGCATCAGGAAGGCATTGACGGCCTGGACACCCACGTCCAGCGTCGTCCGGCTCGCATCCGCGCGAAGCCGCTCGAGATCCGCAAGCGCTAAGGCTCGTCGATGGCCTCGGATTCCGGATAGCGGGAATCGTTGCTCGAGTGTGACGCTCACATCGGCGCCGTCCATCATGAACGGTTTATGGTCGATCGAAGGAGAGATCATCGGGTCTTCGAGCGCTGATACGATGACCGGCCGCGCCTCCGCGGCGCGCGTGCGCGCGCTCGCGGCCTGTATCTCATCTCTCCGCTCGCTGGCGACCCGAATAACGTCGGCGAGGCTCAGCGGCGACGGGAGTGCGGACGTCGTCTGGGCCGCCGCCTGGATCGGCCATAGCGGCGCTGCAATGGTGAGGAAAAGGGCGAATCGAAGGCCTGTGGAACGTGTCATGCCGATCACCGCATGCTTTCAAATGACAGAGCGCGAAGCCGGAGCGCGTTTCCGATCACCGAGACCGAACTGAAACTCATAGCGGCTGCCGGAATGGTCGGACTGAGGAGCACGCCCACAAACGGGTACAGCACGCCCGCCGCGATTGGCACTCCGATCACGTTGTAGACGAACGCGAAGAATAGACTCTGGCGGATATTGCCCATCGTGGTGCTCATCATCGCGTGTCCGTGCGCGATCGAGCGCGGCGTGACCCTCGTTCCGGCCGAAGACTTCCAGTCCCGAACCGGCCACCGCATTGATGATCGCATAGGCCATGCGTGGTTGCGGTCCGAACATCGCCCACGCGATAAAGGTGGCGATGGCGGCGAGCACCACGACGGGCACGAAGATCCCGGACACCTTGTCCGCGAGCTTTTAGATCGGCGCACGGCTGCGCTGGGCCTCCGCCACCATGCGGACGATCCGGGCGAGGAGAGTCTCCGCCCCGATCTTCTCCGAGCGGATGACGTAGAGAGCCCGTTCCATTCAAGGTTGCCCCGACCACCTTGGCCCCGGGACCCTTCTCGACGGGAATCGGCTCACCACTGATCATCGACTCGTCGATCGCGCTCGTACCTTCGAGCACCACTCCGTCCACAGGAACCTACTCCCCCGGCCGGACGCGCAAGCGGTCCCCGACCTGTACTTGTTCGAGTGGGACATCCTCTTCCTGCCCGCTCTCATGGATACGCCGCGCGGTGGCCGGCGCGAGGCCGAGTAGTTTGCGGATCGCCTCACCGGTCTGGCTCGGTGCGCGCAATTCCAGGACCTGACCCAAGAGCACGAGGGTGGTGATGACGGCGGCCGGTTCGAAGTAGGTGCCGACCTGACCGGTTACGGAGCGAAAGGACGCGGGCAGGAGACGCGCGGCGAACATCGCGACCACGCTGTAGACGTAGGCCACACCGACGCCGAGCCCGATCAGGGTGAACATAGTTGAGGCTGCGATGAACCACCCGACTCCCAGGCGCGCACGAAGACTGGCCAGCCAGCCCACAGCACCACGATCGTGGCGGGGCCCAATTCCAGCCACCGTCCCAGTGAACCTTCGAGCGCATTTGCCACCTGCAGGTGCATCGGGCACGTCCACTCGGTTCTGGTTTCCGGGGCCCTGATTTCTGCCGGTTCCAGAGCCATCCCGCACTTAGGGCAGCTTCCGGGCCCTCGCTGGCGAACCTCCGGGTGCATCGGGCAGGTGTAGATCGTAGCGCCCGCCAGCCCGTCATTCCTTGCGAGCATGCAACACCCCCACCGTTCCGAAGAGCGACTGCGTACTCGCTTCCTGTATTGGGTCGGCAAATCCTGCTTCGCGTATCAGTATTGGCAGGGTTCCGTGGACATTGTCGTCCAGCGACGCGCTCTCGTGTGTTAAGCGAATGAAGACGAAGGCCATGCGCATGCGCCAGCCCTGCGGCCGCGCGAAGTCGACAAGGTGCAGGTATCCCCCCACTCGCAAGATACGAAATACCTCGCTGAGCGCGCGACATTTGTCAGCCCGATGCAGATGATGAAACACGAAGGAGGAGAAGACATGGTCGAAGGGTTGGCTCTCGAAGGGTAACTGGGTAGCGTTGCCGTGCCGAAACACGACGGCAACCGACTCTCTGGCGGCTCGCGCCTTAGCCAGCGCGAGCGCTTCCGAATCCTCGTCAATCCCCACCACATAGCTGTCAGGGTGTACCCGCTTGATGATTGTGGCGTGCGCACCCGTTCCACATCCCACGTCAAGCACATGATCGCCGCTGGCAACGCCGGCCGGACCGAGGACCAAGCAGCGAAAGGTTTCCTCCGGCATGGTCTGCCGGATCAATGGGTCATAGAGTGCTCGCGACAGATGCATTGGCAACCCTCATCGACATTGACTTCGTCGAGACAGGCGGTCACACAATGCTCGCACTCCGCAGCACAGGCGTTACATGCGTCGATACAGTTTTGATATTGCTGGTGCGCCATGGTCAGGCCTCAAGTCGGATGTTGGAATCGCCTCAGCGCCCGTACCACTGTTTCCGCCATCCCTCCATCTGCGTGATATCTTTCTTCTGGGCACCAATAATATTCTGAGCCATCCTCTTGATCTCTGGGTGAGTAGCTTTTGACTGAGCATCCTCAGCCATCTTGATCGCTCCTTCGTGATGAGCGATCATCATGTCGATAAAGCGGCCCTCGTAGTCAGCATCTTTCTGTCCGAGCTTCTTTATAATCATGTCATTCATCATCGCCATGTGCTTCATCATCTCATCGGCATTCGCCATTCCGTTCGGCGCGTTCTCGCCATACCAATTCGTACGCCACTCCTTCATCTGGCCAATCTCCTTCCGCTGTCCCTTGATAATGCTCTCGGCCAGCTTCATCAGTTCCGGTCGATGCGCCTTCTGTTGCGCGTCCTTCGCCATCATGATGGCCCCTTCGTGATGCGGGATCATCATATCAATGAATCGGTGATCGTAGAGCGCATCACCCTTTCGGAGGTCGCGAACCATCATGTCGTTCATCATCGGCATGTCCTTCTCGACATCGCCGGACATCATCATGCCGCCTGACATAGTTGTACTGTCGCCGTGACCAGCCATTTCTCCACCCTGCATGGGGCTCGGGGAAACCGTGTCGGACGCCGGGTGTTCGTTGCTCTGCTTTGAACATCCACTCGCGACAATTGCTAGCGTGAATAGCACGAGTATACTTTTCATTGCCACCTCCATTTGCTCATTGGACTCCCTGAATCGACGAGCTCCCCCCTGAGGCAACCTTCTTGAAGCCCGCGGCGGCCCCAAGCCCTCCTGCAACCGCAAGTACAATCATGACTCTCTCGGATACGAGCGACGACGATGGCTACTTCGTGGAGGCAGGTGGCTTGCGCCGCGAAGACCAATGGAGATGACGGATCCGGTACTCGCGTCCTTCCTTCACGAGCAGGAACGTCACGCTTCCGCGGCTCTCGACGATCTTTTCGTCCACGAGATCGATCCGGTACTCGATCGGCCAGGCCACGAACGCCATGCTGCCGTCTTTGCTGGCACCAGTCTCGGGTTCACCGCGTGTGATCTTGAATGATCTGATGTCACCGATCTCGGGACCGAGGTGATGTTCGCGGTAAGTGGCCCAGGTACCCTCCTGGCCACCTGATTCAAACACGGACGAGGTCGCCGAGAACAGCTTGCCTGCCGCGTCCAGGTCCGAGGATTCCATGGCGTCGAGATAACGTCGCGCGACTTCGGTCGGACTGGGGCGTACTGCCGCTTCGACGCTCAATGGCGGCAGGATCAGGGACGACACGAAAAACGCGAGGCAGCACTTCGAGACCAGCCGTATCTTCGCACTCACGGCACTCCCACTTTCGATCGGGGGACGGAACGGTCACTCCTCGATGCGCTGGCAGTCTGTGGATTGACCCGTCGGGGTTGAGGCTCCGCCCATGCGGAAGTGCAACCGTGCAGGGCGAAGAGGCTTTGACAGCGCCGAAAAAAGCGCTGCTTCAGCCCGACCGCTTAGGAGCGCGCGGGAGGACCGCGGCGGGACAGCGAGGAGGTGACGAGGGCGTCCGATGGAGAGCCAAGTGGCCGAGCAAGTTTGAAGAGAGCCACCCCCTGGGCTCCATCTTCAACGACCTCCGAGGTGGCCACGACCAGCCGCGTATCAGCTGGCGCGAGGCGCAGAGACGAAGGCGGCGGCAACGAGAGCCGGCTGTTGGGCGGTCCCCAAGTCGAGCAACATGTCGCCGCTCCGCTTGGGCAGTGCCCCTCATCTTCACCGCCGCAATCTTCCGGGGTGCAAGTGCCGGCGTGTTCGTTTTCGCCAACCGGAACCGGCTCAACGGCCATGACGACGGCGGATTCCAGAGGCCCCACCATCGTGCTCAACGCGCATATTTGTCCGAACGCCACCACAGAGAGCGTGATCAGTCCGGCAAGGTATGGAGCGAAGCGTGTCCGCACGAGAAACCTTTCGAGAACTGAACGAAGTGCATAGCCCCAATGTATGCTCAGACGCTAGGATGACCGCCGAAAAGCATGGCGTCAAGGGACTCGGCTGCTTCATTGTGCCGCGGAAACCAGCCCAAAGTGTTGCGCGAGGTAAAAGCTCTGTCAGGTCAGGAAGGCGTCCACAGGGCTCGCGCGCGACCGTCCAGGCCCGGTGCGCTCCTGATGGCTTCGATCAGCATCATCTGGCCACAGCAGGTCGGTGGCGATGGCGAGTTCGCCCGACTGAGGCGACCCGCGTCAGCGACCGAGAACGATCTTGGTGGCCGCCGTCGCTCCGCCGGCTTCGAGACTGGCCAGGTAGATGCCGGGCGCGAAGCCTCCCGCGTTCCATCGAGCCTCGTGCCAGCCCGCGGGAAGTCGAGCCTCGACGAGGTTTGCCGCGAGACGACCCTGAAGGTCGATGACCCTGAGCCGAACGAGCCCGTCCCCGGGCACGCCGAATCGGATCGTCGCGACCGTCCGCGCCGGGTTCGCCAGAGGGTGAACCACCAGGCCCTGCGGACGGACGGCGTTGCTCACCGCAGTCGCCGGACTGTTGCGAAGCAGGACCGTGCACACGATTCCGACGGCGCACCCCTGCCCCGCGCCAGAAAACGAGACATCGAGCAGCTCGTCGGCGGAGAAGCTACTCTCGATGACCCAGGAGAGACCCGCGTCCTCGGTTCGAGAGATCGCGCCCCCGCTGCCGACGACCCAGCCGGTACTCGGGCTCACGAAGTGAAGCGAGTTGAGCGACGCACCGAGCCCCGCGCTGCGGGGAATCCACGTGGTTCCTCCGTCCTCCGTGTACAGGAGCGTGCCGCCGGCCCCGGCGATCCACCCTCGCGAAGCCGAGATGAAGAACACTCCCCGCAGATTCTGGGTCGTGCCACTAGACTGCGACTCCCAGCTCGAGCCGCCGTCAGTCGTGGCGCGAACGCCCCCCCCCTCACCCACGAGCCAGGCTCGATTCGTTCCGCTGGCCGCCGAGCCCAGGAATTGAACGTCCCCGGCATCGACCAGATCCCAGGTCGCCCCGCCGTCGTTCGATCGCAGCGCGACGCCGAAGCCGGCGGCGATGGCCATACCGCCGTCGCCCAGAGCGACCGTGCGTAGATCACTTGTCGTGTTGCTTTCGACCTCGCTCCACGACAGCCCGCCATCGGTCGTGCGGAGAATGAAGCCACCGTCACCCACCGCGAGGCCTAGCGACGCACCTTGGAAGCCCACATCGTGGAGAGGCCGGTTGACCATGAACAGGGGAGCCCAGCTGTTGCCGCCGTCGCCGGAATGGATGATGTAACCGGGGCCGACCGCGAAGCCGTTCTGGGAGTCGCTGAAGGTGACGGCTTCGATGTCCCCGCTCGTGCAGACGCCGCGCGACGTCCAGTCTTGCGCTGAAACGGTCGCTGGCGCCACGAGAGCGAGAACAGCTGCTGCAAAAGGAAGGAAGAATCGGAGACGGAGGTTCATGAGTGTCACCCCCAACCTCGAAAAGCTTGGAGCGCAGTATCCACCCGGCATGGAGCTCTATCAAGCCCCGAGTGAAACATCACGGGCCGGCTGCGATCGGCTGAAGCGCCCTGAGCCTTCAGAGCAGAACCTGCCTCGCCGGCACCGCATTGAACCGCCCCAGGTCGCCCGCACCGGACCCGGCCCCTGCTTGATCCCAGGGCGCCGGCCACTCTGCGTTATGATTGTCGGAGCAAAATTGAAGGCCGAAGTCTCAAGGAGTCGCATGAACAAAACCGCCTGGAGCACCCGCATCTACCTGCAAGCCATGATCATCCTCGCCTGCGCCGCGGCCGCCCCTGCCCGCGCCCAGACCCCGGTCCAAGACGGCCAGTGGTCCGATCTCTTTGCCTTACCCTTGATCGCGATCCACGCCAACCTGCTACCGACCGGCCAGGTCCTGCTCTTCTCGGC
>JANNKI010000290.1:0-11656 GCA_031396225.1 bacterium
ACGTGGAACCGCGTCCTCGTCGCTCCGGTGTGGGGCACGCACTCCGCACCGTGGGCCTGGTGGGCGCCACTCTCTCCCGGCATGGCCTGCCGCGACCCGTTCGTGATGCCCGACCCGGCAGCGCCCGGACAGTGGCTCCTCTATTATACGGTTTCGCCGGCGAGCGACACGATCGCCACGGTGGTGGGCGTGGCGCGCAGCCCCGCGGGGGATCCCGGCACGTGGGTGGACGAGAAGCCGCTGTGGATCACGCATCGCAGCCTGACGTTCAACGCCATCACCGAGTCCCCGCACCTGTTCGAGCACAACGGTCGCTGGTTCATGTTCATCACTTCGAACGCCGGGCAGGCGTTGACGTTCTACGTGACCTCGAATCCGCTCGGAGAGCCTTCCGAGTGGACCTACCGCGGGCGCCTGCGGAACATGCTCGGCTACGACACGTCGCTCTGGTTCGCCTCGGAGTCCATGCGGGACGGCAATAACGACCTGTTCGCCTTCGCCGCGGAGAATCGCATCGAGATCCGCCGGATCCAGTGGGGGGTGGGGGACGTTTTCTCGTTGGGCGAGCCATCCATCTTCCACATGGTGTCCATGGAGTGGACGCGCCCCACCGTGCGCGAGAACCAGTACGTGGGCTTGCGGCTGCGCAGCGCGAATGGGTCCGCGTACGACGGCAACCTCGTCGCGTGGGTACGCGATGCCTCGGGCTTCGAGATGCCCGCGCCGCTCGACAGTCTCGGACTGCCAGCGAACGTGCTGCTTCCCTCGGACAGCGTGCAGGTGCCGTGGTTCACGCGCCGGTGGCCCTCGTCGCTGCCCGCCGGCCAGCCCATGCGGGTGCGCGTGGCGATGAACGACGCCACCGCCTCGACGCCGTGGCTGAGCGTCTATGCGAACCCCATCACGTCCCTTCCGTTCGGGGGTCCCGGCGGCACGGCACCCGACTCCGCCGCCGACGAGTTCCCGGCTCCGCCCGAGAGTCCACCTCCGAGTCCGGAGGACACCATCCCGCCCTCCCCGGTGATGCGCACGACGCCCGCGTCGGTTGCCGGCGCGACCGGGCTGCGCGTCCTACGCGGTTCGCCGCTCGGCGGCGGGCCCGTGATCGTGTTCGAACTGGACGCCCGCTGCGAAGCGCGCGTGGAGCTGTTCGACCTGCAGGGACGCAGGCTCGTCACGCTCGCCGACCGCACGTTTGCCGCGGGCGCACAGGTGGTGCCGTGGGACGGACGCGACGCGTCCGGGGCACGCGCGCGGCGCGGTCTCTACTTCGTGCGAGTCGTCACGCCGGCGGGCGCGGCCGCGACAAGACTGTTCGTCGATCGCTGACCGCGACCGTTCACCACGGATGCGGTCGGCGAGCGAGGCCGAACGCCACCGCTCGCCCGAGCCCGCGGTTCGCGCCGGTCACGAGCGCACGCCGGCCGTCGCCGCGCGGCAGCGAAGCGTCGGGAAACGTGGGCTGCGCCGGGTTCACCGGGCGCCCAGGTGCTCCGGGTTCAGCCCCATCAGCTCCTCGACCACGAACAGGCCGTCCTTGCGGATGAGCTCGCCGTCGAACCACACCTCACCGCCGCCGTACTCGGGGCGCTGGATGAGCACCAGGTCCCAGTGCACACGCGAGCGGTTACCGTTGTCGGTGGTCTCGTAACACTGCCCCGGCGTGAAGTGGAGGGAGCCGGCGATCTTCTCGTCGAACAACGTGTCCTTCATGGGGTGGAGCACGTGCGGGTTGAAACCGAGCGAGAACTCGCCGACGTAGCGCGCGCCCGGGTCGGTGTCAAGCAGCGCATCCAACTTGTCCTGCGGGTCGCCGGACGCCCGGGCGATGCGACCCCTCTCGAACGTGAATGCGATCCGGTCGTACGTGGTGCCGAGGTACACGGACGGCGTGTTGTATGCGATGACGCCCTCGACCGAGTCGCGCACCGGAGCGGTGAAGCACTCGCCATCGGGGATGTTGCGCTCCCCGAAGCACGGGATGACACCGATGTCCTTGATGCTGAAGCGCAGGTCGGTGCCCGGCCCCTTGAGGTGCACGCGATCGGTGCGCTTCATGCGCGCGACGAGCGGTTTCATGGCGTCGCGCATCCGCGCGTAGTCCACGTTGCAGACGCGGAAGTAGAACTCCTCGAACGCCTCGGTGCTCAGGTTGGCCAGCTGCGCCATGGACGGGTTCGGATAGCGGAGCACCACCCAGCGCGTGTGGTTGACGCGGTAGTCGAGGTGCACCGGCTTGGCGACGATCTGCTGATACAGGCTCATGCGATCGGCGGGCACGTCCGCGAGCTCGCTCACGTTACTCGAGGCGCGGATGCCCACGTAGGCCTGAACCTGCTGCATCTGACCGAGCTCGATCGCGGCCTGCACCCGGAGCTGGGCCTCGGTCGCGCCCCGCAGTTGTGCGCGGAGCACGGCCTGGTCGCGCAGCGAAACGACTGGGATGGCCCCCACGGCGTGCGTCTCCTCGATCAGGTCCAACACCAGGCCGTCGGACAGGTCGAACGCCTCGATGAGCACGGCTTCGCCGGACTTGAGTTGGCAGGAGTGGTTCACGATCAGCCGGGCGAGCTGGCGCGTGCGCGGGTCGCGCATGGGGCCTCCGGTCGAGGGTTGGGCGTGGACGAATGGGACGGCGAAGCTAGCATACGCTGGCGGCGCTCCGTCGGTTGACGACTCCGGCATGTCCCACGACGATGTGACCGTCCACGACCGTCTCGGGAGGGAGCATGTCTCGCATCCGCGTCGCCATCTTCGGCACCTCGTTCGGCCGGCTCGTGCAGGCGCCCGGCTTCCAGCGCCACCCTGGCTTCGAACTCGTGGCCATCGCCGGGCGCGACGAGGCGAAGACGCGCCGCCTCGCGGACGAACTCGGCATCCCGGCCGCGTACGGGGACTGGCGCGAGCTGCTCCGTCGCGAGACGCCGGACCTCGTGAGCATCGCCACACCCGTGTACCTGCACCACTCCATGATGCTCGGAGCGATCGCGGCGGGCTGCCACGTGCACTGCGAGAAACCCACGGCGTTGCATCGCTGGCAGGCGGTGGCCATGCGCGACGCGGCCGTCGCGGCCGGGCGCGTGGCGGGCATCAATCACGAGTTTCGTTTCTTCCCCGCACGACGTCACGCGGTGGACCTCGTGCGCCAGGGCGCCATCGGCCGTCCCCGTCGCGGCGAGATCCTCGGGCGCTACCCGCTGTGGGCGCGCGCCGACTCGCGTCCCATGACGTGGCTCGCCGACCGGCGTCAGGGCGGAGGCATCCTGGGTGCGCTGGGCTCGCACCACACCGATTGCCTGCGCACGTTCTTCGGCGAGCCGCTCGCGGTGTCGGCCTCCGTGCGCGTCGACCAGCCGCGGCGCGGCGACGCGACCGCCACCGCCGATGACGCCTGCACGATGCACTACGAGTTCGCGGACGGTGTCACCGCGGGCGTGGACCTCTCCGCAGCCGTGCCGTACCGCTGGGAACGCTTCGAGATCCATGGCGAGGAGGCCTCGCTCCGCTGGGACGAGACGGGGTACCACCTGTGGCGCCTGGTCGCCGGGCAGGAGCCCGAGGAATTGGCACTCCCGCCGGAGTACGCGCTGGCGCCCCGCGACGGCGAACCCGCGTTGATCGCACCGTTCGGCGTGATGGTGGATCGGCTGCATCGTGCCATCGCAGACGGCGAACCGCTGTCGCCAAGCTTCGCGGCCGACGCGGTGCCCGTGCAATGCGCGCTCGACGCCTGTCGGCTTTCGAGCGAGGCGGGCGCGCGCGTCGCCGTGGAAGCCGCGCCCGTCAGCGCCATGACTCCGGCCTGACGGCTCGTCCCGCGCCTGTGAATCCTGAGTCAGGCGTCACGGTCGCGGGTGGACCCCCGTAGAACCGGGTGGCTATACTCCGCTGCACCCCTCGAGACTTCGACTCGTCCATCGTCCGCATCCTTCCCGAAAGAGGACCCCACGCATGGCGGATTGGGATGTCATCGCCAAGCATCGGCTGACCGAGGACTGGGCCACGCTTCGCGCGGCCTACCTGCCCTTGAACCAGGCCATGCGGCGAACGATCGAGTTCCTCGACAAGAGCGAGGGCACGTTCGACTCGCTGCTCGCCGTGGCCCGCGAGCGGGTCGAGGGCTCGCTCCACAACTTGTCGGCGCTCACGAATCGGCGTTCGCCGTGGGTGCGGCTCGAAGCCATCCGCAACCTGCGCGTGCTGTCCACCGGCATGCGAGGCGCGGCCTCGGACGATCCGCGCGCGCTGCTCCGCTACCTGTTCGCGATGAGCGAGCTCATGGGCAACGTGTGGCGCGACGCGCCCACCGAGGCGCGCGTGGCGCAGAACCTCGTGGTGCAGGGCGACCTCGACTTCTGGTTCGGGTGCGATTGCTGCGCCGTCGGCAAGCTCGCGCCGGCTGCGCCGGACGATCCGCCCGACCTGTTGAAAGGTCGCGAGGTCCAACTGGTGTGGGAGGTGGATGCGCTGTTCGCGTGGACGCTCGACGAGTTCGAGGATTACCTCGCGAGCGAACGCTACGCCCTTCCCACGACGTCGCGCGTGGCCGCGGTCGAGGACCTTGGGCTGCCGATCGTGGACGCACCCAGCGAGTCGCTGCGCCGCGGGCGCGAGTGGTTCGGAGGTCAGGGGGGTGGGCTCTACGCCCCGCTCGACCTGCGCCACCTGGAACTGACCTGAGCATACAGCCGCACTCCCGCGTAGCCCGCGGACGTGCGGTGGCCGCCGAGGCAGCACCACCCCGGCCGCGCGCGGGACCCCGAGCGCGAGCCGATACCCTGAGGAGGAATCATCCATGAAGCGTCTCATCGCATTCGTTGCAGTCGGTTCGTTTGCCGTCGCCGCCGTCGCGTTCGCGCTCACCGGCGATGACCATGCCGGACACGATCACGGTGCCGGCAAGGCCAAGACCACCGCCAACGCCAGCGCCACCCCCAACGCCAACGCGGCCGCCGCCGCGACGAAGGCGGGCTCCTGGACCGGCGAGATCCTCGATGCGGGCTGCTACCTCGGCAGGGGAGCGATGGGAGCCAAGCACGCGGAGTGTGCGCTCAAATGCGCGGCGAACGGCATGCCACTCATGCTGCTGACGAAGGAAGGCCGAGCCATCCTGCTCACGCCGAACCACGACAACCCCGACGCCTACGGCACGCTCAAGACGCTTGCGGGTTCGATGGCCGTGGTGACGGGCACGCTCAATGAGCGCGGTGGTGTGCGCGGCATCGAGGTGACCGGCGCCAAGGCCGCGGCAGCGGCGGCGGCGAAGTAGCTTTCGAACGGGGCGCGTGGGGCCGCAGGCTCCACGCGCTTCTTCGTGCCCCGGCATGCGCCTCCTCCGAATCTCGCTCCCGGCGCTCGCCGCGGCCGCGTTGACCTGGGCGGCCATCACCCGCCCGCAGCTCCCGGCCGCGGAACGCGGCCGCCGCCTCGCCGAGACGCACGGATGCTTCACCTGCCACGGCCCCGCGGGGAGGAAGGGCGCGGCGAATCCCGGGCGGCTCGACCGCACGGTGCCGACGTTCGCGGGTGACCTCATGATGTACGCGCGCGATGCCGGCGAAGTGCGCGCCTGGATCCACGACGGTTCCTCCCCGCGCCGACGCGAGAGCCGGACCTGGCTCGCCCAGCGCGACTCGGGCGCGGTGCGCATGCCCGCCTACGGGGGCGCACTCTCCGACCGACAACTGAACGACCTGGTCGCGTACGTGATGCTCGTCTCGGAGAGCCCCGAGCCCGAGGATTCCCTGGCGCGGGCAGGCCGCGACCGCGCCGGCGAGCTGGGTTGCAACGGCTGCCATGGAGCGGGAGGCCGGCTCGCTCACCCGAATCCCGGTTCGTTCAAGGGCTACGTGCCATCGTGGGACGGGCGGGATTTCCCGGAGCTGGTGCGCGACGAGCGCGAGTTCCGCGAGTGGGTCGAGCAGGGCATGCCGCGTCGCCTGCGCGAGCATCCGGTCGCGCGGTTCTTCCTCGAGCGAGCCCGGCTGCGGATGCCCGCCTACGAGCGGCATCTTGCCCCCGGCGATCTTGATGCGCTGTGGGCCTACGTGCGTTGGCTGCGCAGCCCCGCCGCCGCGCCGGACTCGGCCAGCGTCACGTCGTTCTAGGAGCCATCGGGAAGCCCACCGGGCCACAGCCAGGCGCCCCGCTTGCGGCGGAGCGAACGTAAGGGCTACTGTAGCCCGCTGCGCGTCATGGTGGCGTGCTGCACCTCGGGAGCCTCATGACCGCCTACAAGCATCGTCTCCGGCGCAAGCGCGCCAAGCAGTCCGCGCGCAAGAAGGCCGAAAAGGCCCGCGCCGCCAAGAAGCGCAGCCGATAAGCGGACTCCGCGCCTCGCGCCGGGAACGAAGACGCCCGCCAGTTGGCGGGCGTTCGTGTGGTCGGACAGCGGGGCGTTCGCGACGTCAGTCGGATCCCGTGCGTCGTTCGTCGCCGGGGCCAGGCGGCGGTCCCGGGAAGAAGCCGCTCGGCCGCCGGCCCTCGACCGGCGGCGCTGGCGCGACACGCGGTTGCTGATTGGCGCTCCACGGGCGCACCCTCGTCGCTCGGGCTTCGGCATCGGCCGGGGTGCCCAGCACCACTCGCGCCGCGAGCGCATCGGCGGCCGGTCCGGCTTTCACCTCGACCGTCGAGGCCGTGATCACGAAGATGCGCTGATTGTTCGCGCGCAGGTCGGCGGGGAACATGAAGAAGCCCTCGCGCTCGGGAGTCCACGACAGGGTGTATCCGCAGATGAACTCGCCGTCGCGGAAACGCACGGCGATCTTCTTGCCCTTCTGCGTCTCGGCGGGGCCGTCCACGAAGCCGCGCACGTCCTGACGCGACGGATCGCCCTCGAGTGTGCTCACGAAGAACAGGGCCTTCAGGCTCTTGAAGCGCACCTCCACCGCATTTTCCGAGTCGCCATCGACGTGAACGTGGAAGATGCCGCGATTGGGGGAGAAGTCCTGCGTGACCCCCTTGAGGACACGTCCGTCGACGTATCGGGCGACGACCAGATTGGAGATCTCCACCGTCGAGCTCCTGCGAAGGAAGGCCAGTCGCGGATCCGCACGGGATCCGGGTTGATGACCCCGTTTTCGGCGGCTGCCCCGCCGCACTTGAGTCGACATTCTCTCTCCCCCCGGCCGCTTGCGAGTCCCCGGGCCCTGTGCGAGGTTGCGCCGTCGGTCGATGTTCCCACCTCGCTCGAAAGGAGTAGTGCATGCACAAGCGGGCCTTGGGGTTGTCCCTCGCGGTCGCACTCTTGACGACTGGATGCAACGAGTCGACCCAGCAGACCGGGTCGATGTCATCGGAGACCACCAGTTCCACCACCAGCGCGGTCCCGAGCGGTGAAGCGCCGGCCGCTGGCGCGACGGGGGGCAAGTTGCACAAGCTCGCCAGCGGGCTCCAGTACGAGGACATGCAGGTCGGCAGCGGCAGGATGGCCGAGCCGGGGATGAACGTGTCGGTGCACTACACGGGCCGGCTCACCGATGGCATCAAGTTCGACAGCAGCCTGGACCGCGGCCAGCCGCTCAAGTTCCAGCTGGGCGGTGGGCAGATGATCCAGGGTATGGACGAGGGCGTGAAGGGCATGCGCATCGGCGGCAAGCGCAAGCTCACCATCCCGCCCGACCTGGGGTATGGGGCGCGCGGATCGGGCGGCGTGATCCCGCCGAACGCCACGCTGGTGTTCGACGTCGAGCTGCTCGACGTGCAGTGACGCCAGGAGCATCTCAACACCGGCGCGCGGCGCGAGGTCCAAATCCAATGCCTCGCGCCTTCCGCGTTCCGGGCGCCGCGTGATGGGGCCCGCGCTGCCGCCCGGGTCGCCCGAAAGCGCGGGCCGTGCCGCGGTGGAGCTCGTGCGCGCGTCGCTCACGCCGGACGTCGGGCGCGTGCGAGAAGCGAACGACAGCTTCCGCTGGTGGCCGCATGCGTTCGAACAGCACGTGTTCACACGGGCGCCGCGCGCAGACGGCGCGTGCGTCGTTGCGGTCGAGACGGTGCTCCTGTCGGGCGTGCGGGGTCGGGCGCCGGAACTGGCCACGCTCGCCGCTCGCAATGCCCGCGACCCCGGGCTCTCGGCGTTGCGCTGGGACTCCGAGACCGAACGCGTCTCGCTCCGCGCCGCGGTGATCGCGCGACCCGGGGACGGGGGTGCGGCCGCGCGCCGACTCGCACACGCGGCGCTGCTCCAGGTTGGCGACGCGTTGCTCGCCGCCGACGCGCTGGCGGTCGAATTCCCCTAGGCGACACTCGCCGAGGCGGCCGAGCGCGGCTTTGCGAAGGCATCCGTCGTGGAGCAGGCCGAGGCCTGGCGAGCGTATGCCGCGGGCGGCGCGGCCGCGGCCGCGTCGCTCGAAGCCGCGGTCGCGCGACTCGCCTCGCTGGCGCCGGCCCCCTGGCAGCGGGTCACGCGCGCGCCGCATGGGATCGACGCCGAGATCTCGTGCTCGTCGGCAGCCACGGGTAGCGCGCCGGGAGCAGGATTGGCGCTGCTGCGCGTGAGCGCGGGCCAGCCGCACCCTCGGCTCGGCCCTGGGCTCGTGCTCGTGTTGGTGCCGCCTGCCGGGACCGAGCCCGACGCCGAGCGCGCGCCAGCCACCGCGGCGCTCTTGAACGAAGCCGAGTCTCGCGAGTGGACAGGAGTGGACCAGTTGGGGGGCTGGTGCGTGCATCCGGCGGCTGGGCTCTCGCACGTGCTCTACCTACCCGCGCTGGCGGCGGAGGACGACTCGACGGAGACACTGGTCTGGCATGCCGCGATGCGCGCACGCTGGGCGGTGGCGTTTCTTTCGCGCCTGGGACCGCTTCGCGTCCCGCGAAGCGGAGCCGCCGAGGATCTCGGGGCCAGCTCGCCGGACTGACCCCGGGAGATCCCGCGCTCGGCATGACGGCGCGCGCGCCGGTCGCGCACCGTGATCACCCGTCCCGTACGGCCTGGCCACTGTGCTAGCGTCGGCGATCCCGTTCCGCTCGTTCGTGGTCTCGATCGTTCGCGCGGCCGCTGCCGCGCGGGGAGAACCCCATGCGCCGCCCGCAGCCGCTCGGTCCGCTGCCCCGTCTCGTGCTCCTGGTCCGAGGGATCGTTCCGGCCCTCGCGCTCGTCGCGGTGACTTCCGCATTCGCGGCCGAGCCGCGCCCGACGGCGCGCAAAGTCCAGCCCGTCGCGCTCGACGTCAAACTCTTCAAGCGCCTCGAATGGCGCTCGATCGGTCCCGCGAACATGGGGGGCCGCATCTCGGACGTGGCGGTGGTGGAATCGAACCCGGCGCACCTCTACGTGGCCACCGCCACCGGCGGCGTGTTCAAGACGCTCAACCTGGGCGCCACGTGGACGCCCGTGTTCGACAAGGAGGCCGTGGCGAGCACCGGCGCGATCGCGCTCTTCCAGAAGCGGCCCGAGCTCGTCTGGGTGGGAACAGGGGAGGCGAACAGCCGCAACTCGTCTTCGTGGGGCAGGGGAGTCTATCGCTCGGATGACGGCGGCAGTTCGTGGAAGTGCATGGGGCTCGAGGCCACGTCGTCCATCGCGCGCATCGTGTGCGACCCGAATGACAGCCTCACCGTGTACGTGGCGGCGCTGGGCCGGCTGTGGGGCGAGAATCCCGAGCGCGGGGTGTTCAAGACTCGCGACGGGGGCCGCACCTGGTCACACGTGTTGAAGGTGGACGCGAGCACCGGCTGCGTGGACCTGGCCATGGATCCGAGCCAACCCTCGCGGCTCTACGCGGCGATGTACTCCCGAGCCCGGACCCCGTGGTCCTATCGCGGCGTGTCGGAGACCGGCGGGATCCACCGCAGCGTGGATGGCGGCCGTACGTGGACGCGCTGCGTCAACGGGCTGCCGCGCCGCACCGGACGCATCGGGCTGTCGGTGTACGCCAGGAACCCGAACGTGGTGTACGCGGTGATCGAGTCGGACGAGGGCGGCCGACTGTCCGCCTTCGAGGAGACGAGTCGGGCGGGCGGCGTGTTCCGCAGCGACGATGGTGGTGTGAACTGGCGGCGCGTGAGTCCGTTCTCGCCGCGCGCGTTCTATTTCAGCCAGATCCGCGTGCAGCCCGACGACAGCACGCGAATCTACCTGCTCGGCACCGATCTTTACGTGTCGGACGATGGCGGCGTCACGTTTCGTGCGCGCGGCGGCCGCGCCGTGCACCCGGACTGCCACGCGATGTGGGTGGAGCCGGCAGGCGGCCGTCGCCTCGTGTTGGGTACGGACGGCGGCGTGAACCTGAGTCACGACCGCGGCGCCACCTGGTCCTACGTGGACAACCTCGCCCTGGGCGAGTTCTACAACGTCACCACGAACATGCGCGAGCCCCACTACGACGTGTACGGAGGGATGCAGGACAACCAGTCGTGGGGCGGCCCGTCGCGCACGCGAGTCGGCATCGAGAACTGGCTCGATGACTCGCGCGAAGGGCACGGCATCATGAACGAGCATTGGTTCGTGCTGGGGGGCGGCGACGGATTCCACGTCGCGGCCGACCCCACCGATCCGAACACCGTCTGGTACGAGTCGCAGGGCGGCGAGATCGTGCGGCAGGATCTCGCGAGCGGACGCGAGCGGAACTGCAAGCCCTCCCACAACGAGGGAGCGCCGCTGTACCGATTCAACTGGAACGCGCCGTTCCTGCTGTCGCCGCACGACCCGAGCGTGCTGTGGCTGGGAGCGCAGCACGTGTTCCGGCTCTACGAGCGCGGCGACAAGTGGGAGCGCGTGAGCCCCGACCTCACCACCGCGGACCCGCGCCGGATGGCCACCGGCGGCTCGGGCGCCGAGCAGTTCTGCACCATCGTCTCACTCACAGAGTCGCCGGCGAAGGCGGGCGTGCTGTGGGCGGGGACCGACGACGGCAAGGTCTGGGTGACGCCGGACGGCGGACGCAACTGGCGCGACATCACCTCGAACGTGCGCGGCGTGCCGGCCGGCACGTACGTGTCGCGCATCGAGGCGTCGCCGCTCGACCCGGCCGTGGCGTGGGTCTCCTACGACGGGCACCGCACAGACGACCGCCGTCCCTACCTGTTCGTGACGCGCGACCAGGGGCGCACGTGGACATCGCTCGCCGCGGGCCTGCCCGCGGACGCCCCCGTGAAGGTCGTGCGCGCGGGCCGGCGGAATCCCGACCTGCTCTACGCCGGCACGGAGTTCGGGCTGCACCTGAGCCTCGACGGAGGGAAGCACTGGCTGCCGTTCAAGAACGGACTCCCTACCGTGGCGGTGGACGACATCCATACGCAGCCGCGCGAACTGGACCTGGTCGTGGGCACGCACGGGCGGAGCGTCTACGTACTGGACGGCGTGCAGGTGTTCGAGGAGTGGACGCGGCGTGCTCTCGAGGACACGCTCACGTTCTTCACGCCGCGCACGGCGTGGGCATGGCACCGCCGGCCGCTCGGCGGGCACTACGGCCTCGACGAGTGGAGCGCCAAGAACCCGCCGTTTGGAGCCATGCTCGACTACTTCCTGCCGCGCGAGGTGGAGGGGGGTGTGACGATCACCGTGGAGGACTCCACCGGACGCGAGGTGAGGAAGCTCACGGGCCCGGGCGAGCCGGGATTCCATCGCGTCGTCTGGGACCTGGTGGCCGGCGACCCCAAGCAGCGCATCCGGCGCACCGAGCTCTCGGGCCAGCCGCCACTCGTCCGGCCGGGC
>JANNKI010000632.1:0-1808 GCA_031396225.1 bacterium
CACGAACGTCGCGAGCGTCGCGACCGGGCGGATGACGAGCCAGGCCCCGGGGAGCCGGAGTAGCACCAGTGTGGTGAGCACGACAAGCGCCAGCGTCATGGCCCAACGCCCCTCGGCCCACGTGCGCGCCATCCACGCGTACGCGGGTAACAGGAAGAACAGGAAGTGGTGTTGCCAGGTGAGCGGCGAGAGCAACAGCGCGAGGACCGTCGCGACCGCCGCGCCCTCGACCGGCACCTCCTCGGGCGCCACACGCCGCATGTGCCGCGCGGCGCACGCCACCAGCAGCGCCGCGCCGACCGCGTAGAGCGGCAAGCGATACTCGAGCAGCGCCGGCACCTGGTCGCCGTTGACCGTGAGCCAGCCCCACCAGGAGTACTCGGACTGCCAGGGGATGCCGCGCGCGAGCGTCGCCACGAACTGTTGCCAATGGATCCATGGGGCGAATGGCAGTGAGATCAGCGTCAGGCCCACCGCCGCGGCCGCGACGCGGAAGACTTGCGCGCGCCAGCGCGGCCCGGGATCGCCGAGTGCCCATCCCAGCAGCAGCAATACGGGCGTGAGTTTCACCAGCGTGGCGGCGGCCAGCGCCACCGCGGAGCGCAGGTGGGCACGGCGCTGATAGCCTTCCACCGCGAGCAGAATGCCAACGAGCAATGGGGCGTTCATCTGTCCCAGCCGAGTGGAACTCACCGCGGGGCCGTTCACCGCGAGCGCCAGCGCGAATCCCGCGAACAGGAGCCCGCCGTGGCGCGCCGGACGCACGACGCGGTGCAGCAGCAGCGGGGCCGCCCCCAGCATCAGCGTTCCGGTCACCTCGAGGACGCGGTGCGCCGCCGTCGGCGTGAGCGCGGTCATGGCGCGCCACAGGCCGGCGAGCGGGGGTGGGTAGACGTACGGATAGATGTCCGGCGGCCGCGTGTCACCCGGAACCAGCCGCAGCTCGTACAGCCGCCCCGCCGCCTGGAGCGCCGCGGTGTCGTAGGGATCCTGACCCGCCGCGACCGCGCGTGCGGCGAACCAGTACGAATAGGAGTCCACCTCGTGCGACTCGGCGAGCCAGAAGAAGTGCGCCTGGAAGTACACAGTGCACAACGCCACGAACAGTACGACCAACCGAGTCGGCCTGTTCGCCGCGAATCGATCGAGACGATCGACCAGAGGGGTGGGGGAACCGAGCATCAACCGCGAGTATGACATCGTGCCGGCTCCCCGGCTAGAACACGCCGGGCGGCGGACCACGCCCCGGCGCGCGAGTGCGCCGGGGCGCTCAGTTCGGCGGTGTGAACACGAACGGCGCCTGGAACGTCGTGACGCCCGAAGCGATCGCCGGGAAGCGCCAGTCGCGGATCTGCGATAGCGCGCAGGTCGAGAGCCGCGGCGAGCCCGTCGTGTTCTGCACCACGGTCGCCTCGATCACCTCGCCCGAGGCGGCCACGGTCATGGCCACCACCAGCTTGCCGCGCATGGACGGGTCACGCTTGAGTTCATTCCCATAGCAGTACTGGATGCCCGCCGCGTAGCGCTGGATCACCGCGAGCAGCGAGGCGTTGCTGCGATAGACACCGGGGCCCGCGCCGCTGCCGGTGCCCACGCCGGTGCCATGGCCGCCTCCCGAGCCGCCTCCCGAACCACCGCCCGAGCCCGGACCGTAGCCCGAGCCCACTCCCGAGCCGACGCCGGAGCCGATGCCGCCACCCGAACCCGAGCCCGCGCCCGGGCCGCTGCCCGTGCCCCAGCCCGGCCCCGCGGCCAGGTCGCCGATCGAGACCAGCGAGCCCGTGACGGCCGAGCCGCCCAGGTCACCG
>JANNKI010000379.1:0-1632 GCA_031396225.1 bacterium
GTACCGCCCCCCGCAGAGGCCGGGCCGGTTGCCACAAGTAGTGCGGCGGCAAACGCCAGAATAGTGTTTCGCATGAACGATCCTTTCCTGTTTGACGCGGGGCCGCGATGCCGTGCCAAAGGCTGACCCTCACAAGCGGACGCGATGTCTTGGCCACAACGATCAGGTTGCCCTTGCTCGCGCAGCCAGCTGGTACGACGTTCGGGCCTCATGGGCGGACGACGACATTGGCGTCCATTGTCACCGCGCCAATCCGAGTCAACGCCCTGCCGTCCAACCGCGCACCGGTAGTCAAGGTGATCGACTGATCCGCCAGAATGGTTCCCTTGAGCACAGAGCCTGTTCCGAGGGTCGCCGAACTGCCGACCTGCCAGTAGATATTGGAAGCCTTCGCACCGCCGCTCAAGATGACCTTGCTCCCTGGCCCCGTCGTGAGCGTGGACGCCATCTGAAAGATGAAGACGGCATTCTGGTCACCCAAGGCGTCGAGCGTAAGGGTCCCTGAGATCGCGAGCGAAGACGTGGACTTGTAAAGGCCTGGCGCGATGGTCAGGCCGGTCAGATCCCCAGAGACTGTGACCACACCTGTTGTCCGCCCAGCGGCATTGTTGTATGCCGTCGTCAAGTCGGTTTTCGCCAGGGCTGCGGCAGGATCAGCCGCGTGTATGGTCCCGCTCACGGTTCCGGGGGGGAATCCAACCACGGTAGAACCTGGACTCACGCCCAGATCCCCCGTCACAGCTGTCGCACCCGTGCTCGTCACCGTGGAGCCCGCCAGAATGGCGAAAGTCCCGGCCGTTGCGAGCGGTACTGTCGCTGGTCCTCCGGCGCCACCTTCCATCACTCCGAGGGGATTCTTGTTGTCGCAACATCCGGCCACCGTAATCGCCAGCACGGATGCCATGACCCATATAAGTCCCTTTGCTTCTCGCATCGTCAGCCTCCTCCCTGTTTGTGGCTCAGGGCAGTTCGTACGGACTACTCAACTCAGTTGCGATTGACAGCCTGTGCCGGTGTAATGCCACTTCTCTTGGAACGATGCACGCGTGCCGACTCGCTGCGAGGCGGCACACTCCTCGGTCAGGACACGACGGCTGCCGAGCGCTGACCGAGAAAGTTCACCAACTCCGTGTTCACCTGTTCCGCGTGTGTCCAAGTCAAGCCATGCGGCCCGCCCTTCACCACCACCAGGCGGGCTCCCTTGATGCCTGTGGATAGCGGAAGCGCCGTAGCGGCGATCGGGAGGATCCCGTCGGCGTCCCCATGAATGATCAGCGTGGGCACGTCGATGCGCTGAACGTCCTTGCGGAAGTCGGCAAGCCACGCCGAGACGCACTCGAGCGTGCCCTTTGCGGATGCGCCGACCGCGACGTTCCAGCTGTACTGAACGACCTGGTCGCTGACGAGCGATCCGCCCAGGACGTCGACGTTGTAGAACTTCCGAAGGAAGTCGGACAGGAAAGCTGGGCGGTCAGTGGTGACGGCTTGCCGGATGCCTTCGAAGACAGTGCGGTCCACTCCGCTTGGGTTGTCTGCCGTCTTCAGCAGGAATGGCGGAATCGCAGCGATGAATACGGCCCCGCTGACGCGCTCCGATCCGTACTTGGCCAGGTAGCGGGCCACCTCGCCGCC
>JANNKI010000380.1:0-7116 GCA_031396225.1 bacterium
GGGTCCGGCAGTAGTCGCGCAGCGTCTCCTGGGCGTCGTGCACCACGATGCCGGCCACCCGGCTGGTCGTGGTGCGCAGCTCGCTGGCCGTGCCGGGTGAGGCAGCGAGCAGGAGCGCCAGGGCGGCTGCGAGACGGAACCGAACGTGCGTGGGGAGTGCCATACCCACTGCACATCGCGACGAGTGTGCCACCACGCACCGCAACAGCGGCCCAGCGACGTGAATTGTGCGACACGCCGAGCGTGCTGCGGCGCAACGGGTTCTGGCGTCGGCTCAGGCGGCGGAGCATCCGCGATCCGGGTCCGAGGGGCGTTGCAGAGGACGTCGCCGGGCGCTCTCCCCCAGGCGCGGGACCGCCGTGGGTGCGGGCACCCATGGCGCCACGGGAGCAGCGTTCGAGCTGGCGGCCGCGCGCTAGGTGGTCGCGTGCGCTCCGGAAGCCGGCTCGGGGGCGGGCACCGGGCTCTCGCCGGGCTCGCCCAGGTCGCGCGGTCGCGAACCCGCGCGCGACAGCAGGAACGCGCCGGTGCCGATCGTGGAGAGCCCCACCAGAAGCAGCACGCCCACGAGCAGGAAGAACAGGGCCGCCGTGCGCACAACACCCGGCGTGTCCCAGAGGATGGCACCGAAGCCGAAGATCGAGGCCACGAGCAGCGAGCCCGATACCAGCGGCGCGGTGACCCCGCCCTGGCCCAGCCGGCGGCGCGTGAGCTTGCAGCCCAGCACGTAAGTGGCCGCGATCTGGCCCGCGTAGAGCACCGCGAGATACACGAACGGCAGGAAGATGGCGATCGGGATGCCCACCACCGTCACCATGAGCAGCAGCATGGCCATGAGCATGAGCGGGCCCGACGCGATGCCCAACGCCAGCGACGCGGCCGTGCGGCGCGACGACGTGATGGCCACGCGCGCCAGGCGGCCCGGGAACAGCACTCCGGCGATCCAACCGAAGAACAACGAGACGATCCACGCGAGCACGATGGTCATGAGCACCATCGGCAGCCCCGGCAGGCCCAGCGTGAACGGCAGGAGTCCCACCTGGACGGTCTGCCCGCCCACGTGTGCGCCGGTGGCCTCGCGCAACCCGCCGCCCACCGCCACGGCATCGCCGCGCACCGAGGCGCCGGGCTCCAGCTCGAGCGAGCCGAACACCGCCACGGCCGAACCCGTCACCTCGCCCGCCACGCGCACCGAGCCGAACACCGCCACAACGTCGCCGTCCACGCGCTCGCCTGCCGGCACCTCGGCGTCCGAGAACAGCCGCACGATGCCATTGCCGTTGCCACGCACCACGATCGGGCCGGCGTCGAAGTCGCCGCGCATCGACACCGAGGCGCTGTCGCTGTCCGCCGCGGAGGTGGCGCGAGAGATGACGATGCCGTGGCGGTCGATCTCGACACGGCGCACCTTGCCGTCTTCTGTGGTGACCGTGAGCTTGCCGGCGGCCATGGCCGGGGCGGCGAGCGCCAGTGACAACAGCGCCGCCACGAGCGCCGCGGCGGACCTACAGGCCCAGCATGCCGACATGAGGGATCTCCCCGGTCGCGCGCCGCTCGCGCGGGCGCATCCACCAAAGCACGGCCGCGCACACGACGAGGGCCGCAAGCAACGTGAGGAACACGGCGGGGTGCGCGAGCGCGCCCCACAGGAGCTTCCACAGGCGGCTCACGCCACCGCCGCCCGCGAGGAATTCGCCGAACCGCGCGAGCCCGTCGCTCATCGAGCGCAGCACGAACGTGCCGGTGTCGGTGAGCGAGCGCAGTCCCGCCGCGATCACACCACGCAGCCACGCGCTCGGCGCCGGCAGCACGAGTGCCGAGGCGATGAGCCCCAGGCTCGCGGCGAGAGCGCCGGCATAGGTCCAGCCCAGCACCTTCACCCAGCGCGGTGTGCGGTGCGGGAGCACGCTGTCCATGATGCGGTCGAACAGCTCCGCGCGCGGGTCCAGCAACGGCACGGCGCGCAGTTCGCTGAACACCACGCGGTACGCGGCCGCCTCGGCCTCGCACTCGCGGCAGCCCGCCACGTGCGTCTCGAATCTCGCCGCCTCTTCAGGCGCGAGTTCGCCGTCCAGCCAGTCCTGGATCTTGAGCGTCTCGGGGCAGTGGTTCATGACGGTCCCTGCAGTCGAACCTTCATCAGCGCGCGTGCCCGGTGGATCCGGGCCTTCACGGTGCCGAGGGGCAGGTGCAGCGCCTCGGCGATCTCTTCGTACGACAGTTCCTGTTGATGGCGCAACAACACGACGATGCGATAGTGCTCGGGCAGGCTGTCGATGAGTCGCGCCGCCTGGGATTCCTCTTCGGCATGCAACGCGATCTCGTCGGGTTTGAGTCCCGGGTCCTCCACGTCCATCGTGCGTTCTTCCGTGGAGCCCGGTTCGCTGTACGTCAGCGATACCGTCTTCACCCGCCGGCGCCGGAGCTGGTCGATCGCGAGTCGCGAGGCGATGGTGAAGATCCACGCCGCGAACGGCCGCTCCGTGTCGTACCGGTCGAGCGCCCGGAACACCTTGACGAAGGTCTCCTGGACCAGGTCCTCGGCATCCTCGGCGCGCCGTACCACCCGCATGAGAACCGAGTAGACGGGGCGCTCGTATCGCCGAACCAGGTCCCGGCAGGCCCTCTGGTCGCCCGACAGGCACCGGCGGACGAGATCGGCGTCTTCGCCGCCGCTCACGTCCCCGGGATCCAGTGGCGGCTACGCGTCCGGACGGCCGAAGGTTTCATGTCGGGGCAGATTAGGTTCGCGGTCAGGAGCGGGTCAAGAATCGGTCCCGTAACGCGTTCCGGGCCTGGGCCATGAGGTTCGGCCCGCCCCACGGTTGCGGCGGGGCAAGGGTCCGGGCTAGCCTGCCGCGCCATGATGACCATCTCCGCTCTCCGCGCCCGCGAGATCCTCGACTCGCGCGGCAACCCCACCCTCGAGGTGGATTGCGTGCTCGAGGGCGGGGCCCTCGGCCGAGCCGCGGTGCCCTCCGGTGCGTCCACCGGCGATCACGAGGCCATCGAGCTGCGCGATGGCGACCCCAAGCGCTACCGGGGCAAGGGCGTGCGGAAGGCCGTGGCCCACGTGAGCGAGGCGATCGCGCCCGCCCTGCTCGGCATGAGCGCGTTCGAGCAGGGCGCGGTGGACGCCCGCCTGATCGAGCTCGACGGCACGCCCAACAAGGCGAAGCTCGGCGCCAACGCGCTGCTGGGCGTCTCCATGGCCGTGGCGCACGCCGCGGCGGCCGCGCTCGAGGTGCCGCTCTATCGCCACCTGGGTGGCGCGCACGCGCACGTGCTGCCGGTGCCGCTCATGAACGTGGTGAACGGCGGCGCGCACGCGGACAACAACGTGGACCTGCAAGAGTTCATGATCGTGCCGCTCGGCGCACCCAGCTTCCGCGAGGCGCTGCGCTGGGGCGCCGAGGTGTTCCATGCGCTGCACGGCGTCTTGAAGCAGCAGGGACTCGCCACCGCCGTCGGCGACGAGGGCGGCTTCGCGCCGAACCTGCGCTCGAACGAGGACGCGCTCAAGGTGATGATCACCGCCATAGAGGCCGCGGGTTACAAGCCAGGCGAGCAGGTGGCGCTGGCGCTGGACGTCGCGGCGAGCGAGTTGTGGCAGGAGGACGGCAGCGGCTACGTGCTCGCCGGCGAGGGTGGGAAGAAGCTCACCAGCGCGCAGATGGTGGACTGGTACGCCGGGCTGTGCGATCGCTACCCCATCGTGAGCATCGAGGATGGGCTCGACGAGGACGACTGGGCGGGCTGGGCGAGGCTCACCCAGAAGCTCGGCGGCAAGGTGCAGTTGGTGGGCGACGACCTGTTCGTGACGAACGTGACGCGCCTCGCGCGCGGCATCCGCGAGAACGCGGGCAACTCGATCCTCGTCAAGGTGAACCAGATCGGCACGCTCACCGAGACATTGGCGTCGGTGGAGATGGCGCAGCGCGCCGGCTGGACCGCCGTGATCTCGCACCGCTCGGGCGAGACCGAGGACGTCACCATCAGCGATCTGGCGGTGGCCACCAACGCCGGCCAGATCAAGACAGGTTCGCTCTGTCGCACCGACCGTGTCGCGAAGTACAATCAGCTCCTGCGCATCGAGGAACAGTTGGGGGCCAGCGCTCACTACCCGGGACGCCAGGCGTTCCGGTCGGCGCGCTGACGCTGTCGCCATTCGCATCGTGGGACCGCGGCACGGATGCCGTGGGCCAACGTTCACAAGGAGGTGTTCATGAAGCCGCGTGACCGCACCCGCCGCTTCTTCGCTCGCCCGCTCGAGTCCGGATCGTTCGGTACGCGGGTGCGCCACATCCCGCGTTGGTTCTGGCTCGCGGCCGGCGTGTGGCTGGTGTGGGTGGCCGTGCTCTCGGACCACAGCTTCTGGCGCATCGGGCAACTCCGGCGCGAGATCCTGCGCGCCGAGACGGACGCGCGCGATCTCAAGAAGTCCACGGAGGCGCTCGAGCAACAGGTCGCCGATCCCTACGCGCGCCGGTTCCACGCCGAGGAGATCGCGCGCACCCAGCACGGCTGGGCCGCACCCGGCGAAGTCGTCTACCGGTTCCGCGGCGACGAGGCCAGGGCCGACACCGCGCGCTGACACCGCGCGACGGGCGGCTTGAAGAACGGCGGCGAGCCCGGGTGGGACCGCCGCCGTTCGCTGCAGCGTTGCCGGGTTGGCCCGGCTCGTTATAACCCGAAGACCGCCGCCATTCGGAAGCCGATCCCGCCCACGTCGAGCCTGAACGGCTGGCCCGTCTGGGGATTCACGACCGGCTGGCCCGTGCGCTCATCCACGAACCCCGACAGCTCTCCGCTCCTGATCATGGCCGAGAGCAGCACCGAGTAGCGCGCTGCGAAGAACATGTGCACGCCGCCCTCGGCGTAGTAGCCCGGGGCGTCCTGCGTGATGGACTCCTTGAACGAGCCGCCGAACTGCGCCAGGGTGACGGCGTCCGCGCCGGAGAGATCCTGAAGAAACGTCATGCGCGTGTGCGAGTACTGCACCAAGCCACCGCCGACCAGCAACCGCGCCTGGAAGTCACCCTGATTGTAGGGTTGGAGGTAGTAGGTCGCGCCGAGGTGCACGGGCACCGTGATGATCTCCGCTTTCACGTTGACGGACTGCGACAGCGCCGGCAGGTACTCCTTTGACGAACTCGCCCGCATCTGGCCCACGCCAGCGTTGATGGACATGTTGCGCGTCACGAAATAGCGCAGCTCGGCGTCGAAGAGCCACGCGAACTTGACCTTGTCGAGCGGCTCCAGGCCCCGCGGCGGAGGGGTCAGCACGGTGCGGTTGTAGAAGTCGATCACGTCGTTGAAGTCACCGGCATTCACCTGCGTGGGCGTGCCGGACAGGGCGAAACTCAGCCGGTGCACCTCGGCAGCGGCGAACGCGCCCGAGGGAACGAGCAGCAGGCCAAAGGCCAAGGCCGCCAGGACTGCGGACCGCGGACGGAACAACGTGACCTCCATGGAGTTGCGGGGCTGGTGGGCCGGAGCGGCCGGGGATCCGGTCGAGGCGGGGCAGCATAGCGACCCCCCCAAGGCCAAGCAAACGATTGTGTTCGAGGGGTTGACAGGGGGAGGCAGCGGACCTAACTTGTGTCTACGTGATGCGGGGTGGAGCAGCCTGGTAGCTCGTCGGGCTCATAACCCGAAGGTCGCTGGTTCAAATCCAGCCCCCGCTACCATTTGGCCCCGAGGGCGCAAGCCCTCGGGGCCTGACCATTTCCCGCGGGCTCATGGCCCTGCCGACCGCCGCCTCCGGGCGCTCGTCGCCCCTCAGCCCCCCACGCCCGACGCCGTGGCCATCGCGTCCAGGCTCATCATCAGGAACAGTACGAACAGGTAGATGATCGAGTAGCGGAACAGCGACTGTGCTGCGGGCGTGCCCGGCTGGCGGTACAAGCGCACAGCACCCGCCACGAAGATCGCTCCCAGCACCGCGGCACTCACCGTGTAGATCAGCCCCAGGCCCGCGAGCGGCGCCACCACCATGGTGCTCGCCACCAGCACCAGCGTGTAGAGCAGGATCTGGCGCCGTGTCTCGGCCTCGCCGTGCGTCACCGGCAGCATGGGGAGCCCGGCGCGCTCGTAGTCGTCGCGGCGGTAGAGCGACAGCGCCCAGAAGTGCGGCGGCGTCCACAGGAAGATGATGCTCGCGAGCAGCACGGCGGGCAGTTCCACGCGGCCGGTCACGGCGGCCCACGCGATGAGCGGCGCCGAGGCACCTGCCCCGCCGCCGATCACGATGTTCAAGGGCGTGCGACGCTTGAGCCACACCGTGTAGAACCAGGCGTAGTAGACGATCGAGGCCAGCGCGATGACCGCCGCGAGAGGGTTGGCCGTGGCGAGCAGCACGGCCAGCGCGAGCACGCCGAGCGCCACGCCCAGCAGCAGGGCCGCCGCGGGCGGCAGTGCCCCCGAGGGCAGCGGCCGCGTGCGCGTGCGCACCATGAGCGCATCGATGTCGCGGTCGAAGTAGTGGTTGAAGCTCGCCGCCGATGCGGCCGACAGCATGATGCCGGCGAGCGTGCCCCACAGGAGCCGCGGCGCGGGCCAACCGAGTGCGGCCAGCTGCAGCGCGGGCACGCCGGTGAAGAGCACGAGCAACACGATGCGTGGCTTGGTCAGTTCAAGCCACGTGCCAAACGTCGCTGTGCGCGTGCGCGCCTCGGGCAGTCCGTTCGCCACGCTCATCGCGCCATCGCTCCCGCGAACGCTCGTTCGCCGGCCGGCAGCGCGGCCAGGCGGAACGTGCCCACGAGCGCCAGCGCCAGCATGACTGCGGCGTTCGCCAGGTGCAGCGCCGAGACCCACACGGGCACGCCGAGCAACACGTTCGCCACGCCCACGGCCGCCTGCGCCAGCACCAGCGCGAACAGCAGCAGGCCGATGCGCCGCACGCCGGCGTAGGGCGCCCGACGCGTGCGCCACGCAAGCACGGCGAACAGCACGGTAAGCGCGTAAGCGCCGAAGCGGTGCGACATCTGGAGCCCCACGAGGCCGGACATGGGCGGGAAGCACTCTCCGTTACACATGGGCCAGTCTGGACACACGAGGCTCGCGTGATTCGTGCTCACCATGCCGCCCAGCACGGCTTGCGCCCAGACGGCG